>JAEXPL010000006.1 GCA_023446865.1 Verrucomicrobiota bacterium
CACCAGACCCTCGTCCTCAACAACCTCCGCTCCCGCATCGCGGTCGAGACCGACGGCCAGCTCAAGACCGGCCGCGACGTCGTCATCGCCGCGCTGCTCGGCGCCGAGGAGTTCGGCTTCGCCACCGGCCCCCTCGTCTCGATGGGCTGCATCATGATGCGCGTCTGCCATCTGAATACATGCCCGGTCGGCGTCGCCACCCAGGATCCGAAGCTCCGCGAGAAGTTCCAGGGCAAGCCCGAGCACGTCGTCAACTTCATGCGCTTCGTCGCCACCGAGGTGCGCGAGATCATGGCGCAGCTCGGCTTCCGCACCATCGAGGAGATGGTCGGCCGCTCCGACCGCCTCGAGCCCAAGCAGGCCATCGCACACTGGAAGGCCAAGGGCCTCGACTTCTCCAGCATCCTCTATCAGCCGGAGGCCGGCGCCGAAGTCGGCCGCTTCTGCCAGATGGAGCAGGACCACGGCCTCGACAAGTCGCTCGACCTCACCCAGCTCCTTCCGACCTGCCAGCCGGCGATCGACCGGGGCGAGAAGGTCGTCGCCTCGTTCCCGATCAAGAACGTCAACCGCGTCGTCGGCACCATCACCGGGTCCGAGATCTCGCGGAAGTACGGCGCCGCCGGCCTCCCGGCCGACACCATCCAGATCAAGTTCACCGGTTCCGCCGGCCAGAGCTTCGGCGCCTTCGTCCCGAAGGGTATGACGTTCACCCTCGAGGGCGACGCCAACGACTACATCGGCAAGGGCCTCTGCGGCGGCAAGCTCGTCGTCTTCCCGCCCGCCGGCTCCACCTTCGCCGCCGAGGAGAACATCATCGTCGGCAACGTCGGCCTCTACGGCGCGACTTCCGGCGAAGTCTACATTCGCGGCATGGCCGGCGAACGCTTCGGCGTCCGCAACTCCGGCGTCGACGCCGTCGTCGAGGGTGTCGGTGATCACGGTTGCGAGTACATGACCGGCGGTCGCGTCCTCGTCCTCGGCCAGACCGGGCGCAACTTCGCGGCCGGCATGTCCGGCGGCGTCGCCTACGTCCTCGACGAGGCCGGCGACTTCGCCAAGCGCACCAACCTCCAGATGGTCGGCCTCGACAAGGTCACCAAGCCCGAGGAGGTCGCCGAACTCCGCGCCCAGATCGAGAAGCACGCCGCCCTCACCGGCAGCGCCAAGGCCAAGCAGGTGCTCGCCCACTGGGACGCCACCGTGACGAAGTTCGTCAAGGTCATGCCCAAGGACTACCAGCGCATGCTCGCGTGCATCGATCGCGCGAAGGCCCAGGGTCTCACCGGCGACGAGGCCATCATGGCTGCCTTCGAGGAAAACGCCCGCGACCTCTCCCGCGTCGGCGGCAACTAACCACCACCTACTCTCAGGCCCTTCCGCCTCTCGCCTTCAGCCTCAAGCCTTCTCTCCCATGGGCAAGCCAACCGGATTCATCGAGTACCTGCGCGAAATTCCCGTCGACCGTCCGCCACTCGAGCGCGTACGCGACTGGAAGGAGTTCCACCTCCACATGGAGGAGAAGAAGCTTCGCACGCAGGGCGCGCGCTGCATGGACTGCGGCATTCCGTTCTGCCACACCGGTAAACTCATCAGCGGCATGGCCGCGGGCTGCCCGATTCACAACCTGATCCCGGAGTTCAACGACCTCGTCTTCCGCGGCCACTGGCACGAGGCGCTCCGCCGCCTCAGCCGCACGAACAACTTCCCGGAGTTCACTGGCCGCGTCTGCCCCGCTCCCTGCGAAGGCTCCTGCACGCTCGGCATCATCAACCCGCCGGTCACGATCAAGAACATCGAGTGCTCGATCATCGACAAGGGCTGGGAAGAAGGCTGGGTCCTCCCCGAGCCGCCGAAGGTCCGCACCGGCAAGAAGGTCGCCGTGATCGGCTCCGGCCCCTCCGGCCTCGCCGCCGCCGCCCAGCTCAACAAGGCCGGCCACACCGTCACCGTCTTCGAACGCGCCGACCGCCCCGGCGGTCTCCTCATGTACGGCATCCCGAACATGAAGCTCGACAAGCAGGAGGTCGTCCTCCGCCGCGTGAAGCTCCTCGAGCAGGAAGGCGTGAAGTTCATCTACAACGCCAACGTCGGCGACAACGTCGAGCCCCAGATCTTCCTCAAGGAATTCGACGCCACCGTCCTCTGCACCGGCGCCACCCAGCCACGTGATCTCCCGATCGAAGGCCGCTCCCTCAAGGGCGTGCACTTCGCCATGGAGTACCTCAAGGCCAACACGCAGGCCCTCCTCGCCGGCGATCCGGCCAAGTCCGCCATCCACGCCGCGGGCAAGGATGTCGTCATCATCGGCGGCGGCGACACCGGCACCGACTGCGTCGGCTCCGCGATTCGCCAGGGCTGCAAGAGCGTCGGCCAGATCGAGATCCTTCCGAAGCCGCCGCTGGAGCGCCAGCCCGACAATCCTTGGCCCGAGTGGCCGAAGACTCTCAAGGTCGACTACGGCCAGGAGGAAGCCGCCGCCAAGCAGGGCGCCGATCCGCGCACCTATCTCACCACCGTGAAGAAGTTCGTCGGCGACGCCGCCGGCGCGCTGAAGGAAGTCCACACCATCCAGGTGAAGTGGGCGAAGAACGAGAAGGGCCAGTTCATCCCGCAGGAGCAGCCCGGCACGGAGAAGGTCCTGCCCGCGCAGCTCGTCTTCCTCGCCATGGGTTTCCTCGGGCCCGAGCAGGCGATCCTCAAGGATCTCGCCGTCGAGACCGACCCGCGCTCGAACATCAAGGCCGAGTACGGCAAGTTTGCCACCAACGTGAAAGGCGTCTTCGCCGCCGGCGACTGCCGCCGCGGCCAGAGCCTCGTCGTCTGGGCCATCAACGAGGGCCGCGCCGTCGCTCGCGAGTGCGACCGTTACCTGATGGGCTCGACCGACCTGCCGTAGCGCGCTCTCTTTCGCCAGTTTCTTGAAGGCCGCGGCACTCTTGTCGCGGCCTTTTTGCTGTCGTCGGCCCTCTCACCACGACCGAGCGACCATTCGTCCAACAAGTTGCGACGAATCCGCGGCTGCGGGGTTATGGTGGCATGCAAATGATCCGTGTCCTCCGCATCGCCTTCGTTCTCCTGATCGGCCTGCCGATGGCGTTGGGCGAGTCGGCGCCAGTGGGCCTCTCCTACCTGCTGCAAGCACACGAGCAGCTCGGCACGAACAACTGGTCAGCGGTATTGCGCCTGACCACCAGCGACCCCGCCCGGCCGACCGAAGACGTCCTGGTTTTCGAATTCTCCGGGGCACTCTGGTTCTACCGTCCGATCGACGGCACGCAAAGCCTCTCCCGGCACTGGAACAATGTCGCCGCGGAACGCCGCCAGCTCCTGCAGCTCCTCCAGATGCTCGATCGTGCCTACACCTCCTATCGTGAGTGTGGCCCCGCCGAACTCTCTGGCCTGGCCGCCGCCACCGGGGAACTGCCCAACGGGTGCTTCATCCTCAGCGTCGCCGAATCGCGCCGCGTCGCACGCGAGAAAGGACAGATCGACGGCTGCCTTCTTTCCTACTACGTCGCCACTCCTGAAGGCCAGCGCGGCCACACGGTGCTCTGCTACGAAAACGGCCGAAGCACCCACGTCTACGATCCCGCCGAACGCCGGACCACCAAGGTGCGCAACCTCTCGTTGCAGGATAGGGCCCTCAATCTGGCCGGCCGGATCATCCCCGCCGCCCTCGCACGCGGCTTGACCAAGGCGGCAACCATTGCCCTGCGCTGAAGGCCGGCCGTTCAGACCACGGGCCTGAGGCCCGGATTGGCCACCGCCGCTCCACTCGCTCGTCGCCGCTTCAACACCGCGTTGATCTCTCCGAGCAGGCGCTCGATGGTCACCGGTTTGGCCAAGACCACATCCGGCGCCGGGTCATCCACCGTGCCCGTCCAGTGATCGATATAGCCGCTGAAAAGAATGAAGGGCACGGAGGACAAGGCCGGCACGTTCGTGCGCAGTTCGCGGAGCAAGGCCGCACCATTCATGCCCGGCATGTTGTAGTCGCTGAGCACGATGTCCGGCACAAGGGTGCGCGCCGTGATAAGCGCCTCCGGGCCGTCCTCCGCTTCGACGACGCGGAAACCGAAACGCTGCAGAAGGGAAGCCAGCGTACGGCGAGCGCCAACATCATCGTCTACCAACAGAATAGTCGTGCCCATACATCACCTCTGAGGGGTGATCTTCACGAGTTCCGACCCCCTTGCAAGCGCCGTTCCGACGGGAACACACCTTTCGGTGTTTTGCCGATGGCCCCAATGGGCACTTCCGGCAGCTCCGCCCGATTTCCTCAATACGAGACAGTGCGGCCCAGGTAGTTGAGCATCCAAACCTCTTTCCACACGCGGTATCGTCCTTCGGTCGAGATTTTGCCATACTCCTCCCGGTCCTGGTGGGAATAGAGGAAACCCAGTTCCGTATTAACCTTCTCGAGGTGTCCCTGCTGGCGGTTGAGATCGTCGACCGGTTCGGTGCTCCAGACCTGCAGGTCGGCGCCCGCTTTCTCAATCCGCGCACGGTGGCGGGCGACCAGACGGGCTAGGCTACGGGTCCAGGGCCGCCGTTCGATCAACCAGTTCTCGGGGTAGAAACCACCGAACGGCAGGTGGAGGTTGTCCGTCACGTACCGGAGATCATCCGCAGTCCGGGACGACAAGGTGTAGCACAGCGCGATGCCTCCACCGGGTTGGGGCAGGAAGGCAATCTGGAGACGGAGACGGTTTTCGCGGTCTTGATAGATCGAAAGCCGCAGAAAGACCCCCGGGGCAATCTCCGCCTTGAGCGATTGCACACTGTGGAATTTTTCGCAGCGCAGCCACTCACGGATTGCGAACAAGCGGCGCTGGGTCGGCCACTCCTCGCCGTTGTTGTTCACGACGAAGCGCGGGAACAACGGCAGCGGACTGAGGCTCAACGCGCGGATGGCGAGCCAGTGATAGACCGATTCCACCAGGAACCATCCGAGAAACGCCACACAGGCCACCGCCCAGAACGGTCGGTCGGTCCAAGAGAGTTCCTCCGCCAAGTAGGCCACACCCAGCGAAAAGAGGATCCAACGTACCCAGCGGTTTGTGATTGTTACCGCCGGCATCAGCACCCGGGAGTTCAGCAGGTGCAGCAGCAGCGATATCACTGAGAAGCCAATGATGATCTGACCAACGTCCATTGAAGAGAGCGCAACAAAGCCAAGTGCCGAGCGAAAGCGGGAAATGGACGCGAACCACGCCGTTTTGATGAGACTGAGGTTCTCGTGCGCCTGCAGTCCAACCCTGTCAACTCACGCACCTCAAGTTGTTTCCACGACTAGAACCAAGGGCTTCCGCCGCCCAATACTCCGGCAGCTGGCGCATGAAAAAGCCGCCGGTCCAAGAACCGGCGGCCGAAAGCAGACAAGCGGAAATCAGCTCAGCCGCACTGGCATGATCACACAAAGGAAGTTTTCCAATGTCTTGAAAACACCAGGACTGACTTCGTCCTTCAACTCGAAGAAGATCTGGTCCTTGTTCAAGGCCCGCAACGGATCCATCACGAACTGCGGGTTGAACGCCACCTGCAATTCCGGGCCACTATACTCAATGGCCATCGACTCGTGCGCATCGCCAAAATCGGGACTCGATGCAGTGATTTCGAGCAGGTTGCCGCTCAGCTTCAATTTCACCGAGTTGGATTTCTCGCTGGTCACGAGTGCAGCACGGTGCACGCACTGCAGGAAGAGTTCGCGCTCCAGTTTGATCCGCTGGTGCGTCTCCTTCGGCACAACTTGGTTGTAGTTCGGGTAGTTGCCGTCGACGACCTTCGAGAACAGATAGATGTTCTCGATCAAACCGTTATCGCCGACTTTGTCCGTTCCGATCTGGAACGCCGAACGTTTCTCCGTCACCGCAAGCCGGACTTTGGTGCCCTTGTCGAGGAGGCGTACGAGTTCGTTCACGGTCTTTGCCGGAAGGATGATGCTTCCAGCCGATTCAGGAGAAGCCAGTTCCTTGCTCGTAAGCGCCAACCGGCGGCCGTCGGTCGCAACAAGGGTGAGCTTGTCATCCTTGAAGCTGAAGTAGACGCCATTGAGGATGTAGCGCGTCTCGTCGGAGGATTGGGCGTACGAGACGCTCTTGAGCATCGTTGCGAGCTCCTCCTGCTCGAGCGCCACCGCCTTTTCGTCGGCGAACTCGGGCATCGGCGGGAACTCCTCCTTGCCCATGCCCATGATCTTGAAGGCGGAACCGCCGGAAGTGATCTTGGCCTGATGGCTCGGCGTTGTCTCCACCGAGACATCGATGTTGGGCAGCTCACGCACGATCGTGGCCAGACGTTTGACCGGAAGGGTGATCGCGCCGGCCTCCTTCACCTCGGCCTTGATTTTGCAGCGGATGCCGAGATCGAGGTTGGTGGTCGCGAGCGAGATATGGTCCTTGTCCGCCTCGATCCGCACGTTGCTGAGGATCGGCATCGTGGCTTTGGATCCGACGACGTTGAGCACCTGGGCAAGGCCGTTGCTGAAGTGGTCGCGGTTGATTTTGAATTTCATGCGCGGCAGGGCGGTGTTTAAGGGGTGTTGCTGACAGAAGAGTGGATTGGGAGAAGAAAGAACTACAGATTATTCTTCTTATTATGGGCTGTGAACAACACGGATTGGGTGGCTGATTCGACGTTTTTCAGAGGGGAAAAGAGGCGAAAGGTGTGATGTGAGCAACTCCGGGGGCGTTGTCGGTAACAACAGGGTTCGGCACCGGGGAGTGCTTATCGGGAAATTGTTGGTGGGTTGCTCACATCGGACTTGCGAGGAACTCCGGCGGCGCGCGCAGCGAGATGGCGGCGCAAGTGCCGGAAGATCCCGAAGGCGATGTAGCCGAGAAAGAGCACGAAGAACGCGATCTCCTGCAGTTTCCAGACGAGCGCACCGACAATGAGCAGGAGAATGAAAGTCCATAGCCGCGTCTTGGTCTGCCAGTCGATCTTCTTGAAGCTCGGGTACCGAATCGTGCTCACCATGAGCATGGAAATGAGCAGGAGCAGGATGGGGAGCGCCAAAGTGGTGCGTTGGAGGTCGCGTTCGTTCTCCGAAAGATGGAGAAGAAAGAGTACCAGCGAAGCGACCGCTCCGGCAGCAGCCGGAACTGGGAGCCCAAGGAAATCCTTGTTCGATTCGTGCTCGGCACGCTGGAGCAGCGGATTGGTGATCACGTTGAACCGCGCCAGGCGAATTGCCCCACACAGCAGGTAGATGAACGCCACAAACCAGCCGAGCTCCCGAAACCACTGGTATCCTTCCTTCGGTGCCAGGATCAGGAAGAAGACCATCAGCGCCGGTGCGATTCCGAACGACACGATATCCGCCAACGAATCAAATTCCGCGCCGAAGAGCGAGGTGCGGCCCCCCATTCGCGCCAGCCGCCCGTCGAGTGAATCGAAGAGGACCGCCGCGAGGATCAGCCAAACCGCCTGAATGTAGTACTCACGTGGCAGGTGTCCTGCATGTGCTAGCGCAAAGTCGCCACCATCGGCGATCAACCGGGCTTGGATGCACTTGATCACTGCGACGAATCCGCAGAACAGGTTCCCTGCCGTCATCAGGTTCGGCAGGAAATAGATCCGGCTGGCCTGGGTGACGTTGTAGGGGTTCTCGCGGGAGTGGAGATCCGTGGGCATGGGTGACGAACGGGCAGGCCTATTTGGTCAGGCTCTCGAGATACTTCCAGAATTTCGAGTGCTGCTCCACCAGTTGTTGATCACTCACGGGCAGCTTGGTGCGAAACAGGAAGTCCTCGAGCGAGTTGCGGTGCAAAATCCACTGCACATGCAGAGTGTCGCCCTGTCGCTCGAAATAGAACCGAAAGTCGCCGGAGCGCAGCCGGTAGAAGGTGTGCCCTTCCCGGCTGAACTGGCCCAGCGGCTCCCGCGGCTGGGCCAGTTGGGCGGCCGTCAGGCTGCCCAACGGCTCGATGACATCGAGCTGCGCCAGCTGATCGAGCTTGTTGAGCTCGGCGACGCTCTGATCGGAAAACGTGACCTGGAACATGGGATGGCGCACCGCGCGCCGTCGGCGCCGGTTTGCGGCGAAAATGTCAGCAGCCCTTTCCCGACCCGCAATCCCAAATCGGTCGGTGTTGCAGTGCTCTCACGGTTCGTCGGCCCTCGGAGGGCCGGTAGGTGCCATCCGCACGCGTTTCCAGGCTGGCGAACGCGTGCGCTGGGCGGAAACCTCGGCACTGATGAGCACGCCTCCTCCACCGTTGGCACCTCCGCGTTCGCTACGCGAGACCGACCTGTATGCGCCGGTGCGCGACTTTCTGACGGCGCAGGGTTTCACTGTCCGTGCCGAGGTTCGGGGTTGCGATGTCACCGCGGCCAAGGGGGACCACGTGATCGTTGTGGAATTGAAACTTGGATTCACACTCGATCTCGTGCTGCAGGCGATCCGGCGGCAGCGTGTGGCGGACCTCGTCTATGCCGCCGTGCCCCGGCCCGCCACGCCTGCGCACGAGGCGCGTTTGCGCGAAAACCTGCCGCTCTTGCGCCGCCTCGAACTTGGGCTGCTCGTGGTGGATCTGCGCAGCCCCCGTGCGCTCGTCGAGCTGGCGCTGCAACCTGTGCCTTTCCAGCGACGTCGCGACGACAAGGGGCGCCGGGCGTTGCTGCGCGAGCTCGCGCTCCGGTCGGGCGACGACAACGCCGGCGGCAGCACCCGCCGGCCGCTGGTGACCGCGTATCGGGAAAATGCTCTCCTAATCGCCGCTGCGCTCGCGCGCTCAGGCCCGCTTGCACCGCGGAAGCTGCGCGAGCTCGGCACCGGTCCAAAGACGCTGTCGATTCTGCGGAGCGACGTCTATGGCTGGTTTGAACGGGTTGACCGCGCGTTGTACCGGCTCCGTCCTTCCGGTGCTGCGGCGCTCCAAACCTACGCCGACGTGGTTCAGCGCCTGGCAGTGAACCTGCCGCACGGGTGACGAGCGAGAAGAGGGGGGGCTCCCTCGAAGCGACTTCTGATGGCCGGGCGTGGGCCGGCTGCGACACCGATGGCGGGGCACGCGACCCGCGTTAGCCAACCATGTGTTGGAGGATGGCGGCCGCTTGCGAGAGATCCTCGGCGGCGGACTTGAGCGTGGCCGCGGCCGCCGCGACGTTCTCGCTGGACGAGGCGTTGCTCTGGGTGACTTGGTCGATCTTGTGGATCGCACCGGCGATGACCTCGATGCCGCGACGTTGTTCGTCGGACGCGCGGGCAATCTCACTGGCTTGGGTGTCCGTCTGTCCGATCTGGGCGACGATAGAATCAAACTGACTCGCCACGCGTTCCGCGTCGGCGCGGATGCGGCCGAGGCCTTCGACGACGCCATGTTGGGCCTTGGTGCCGGTGGTGGCACCACCGGCGAGCAGTGCGGTGGTTTCACGGGCGGCGTCGGCGGAACGCTTCGCGAGATTGCGGACCTCTTCGGCCACGACGGCGAACCCGGCGCCGGCCTCGCCCGCGCGGGCGGCCTCGATGGCGGCGTTGAGTGCGAGGATGTTCGTCTGGAACGCGATTTCGTCGATGTTCTTGAGGATGCGGGTGATGGCGCTGCCTGAGGCTTCGACCTCGCCGACGGTGCTGCCGAGCGTTGTGAGCAGAGTGCGTCCGGATTCGGCGCTTTGGGCGGCGGTGTGAGAGGTCTCGACGGCGGCGCTCGCGGTCCCGGCGTTGCGTTTAGTAGTGGCGGTAAGTTGCTCGAGTGAGGCGCTGGTTTCCTCCAGCGACGAAGCCTGTTCGCTGGCGCCCGTAGAGAGGGCTTCCGAGGCGGTGACGAGCGCGCGGGCCTCCTCGGCGAAGGAGGTGGCGCCGGAGACCAGCTTGGTGACGGTATCCTTTAGCGGCCGGATGATGCTGTGGGCAAGGCGGCGGCAAAGGTAGAGGATCAGGACGATACCGACGAGGGAGAGCGCGATGGTGATGTTCCGTTCCCGGGTGTTGGCCTCGCGGATCGAGGCGCAGGTGGCGGTGAAGTCCTCGCGAAGCCACTGGACAAACTCGCCCAAGGTCTTGTCCATGAAGTTGTAGTGCGCGCCCATTCGTCGTCGGTGGAAAGCGGCGGTGGCTGGCCGGTGGAGATGTTTTGGGCGGCATGGCGCATGAGCGTGGCGGCTTTTTGCCAAGACTGCTGGGCGTTGAAGGCGAGAAGCTTTTCCCGCGCCGCGCCCTGGCTCAGCGCGACGACTTCGGCCCATTGACTGTCGGCGACGGAGACACCTTGGGTGATCGCGATGATGAATTCGTTCTCGAGCAGTTTGTGGCTGCGGTTCCACACCTGGATGTCCCAGAAGATCTTGCGGCCGGCTTCCATGCCCTGCTGGCGAAGCGCGATCATCTTGGTGAGTACCTGCAGCTTGCGCGCGACGACATCGTTGGTCGTCTGGTCGATGAGCAGGGCGAGCACGCTGCCGAGCTTCGACCGGAGGCGTTGGTAGTACTCGTAGATCTCGGCCGACTGGGCGTCGGTGTGCCGTGAGTAGAGAAGTGTGCGGGTGGCGCCCAGCTCCTTCCGGCCGGCGGCGATGTCGTCGAGGATCTGCCGGATGGCCGGCGGGAAAATGGCGGGATCGATCCCGGCGAGGGTACGATCATACTCGGCAAGGGCGTCGTCGGTCTTCTTGCGGGCGTCCTCCTGTTTTTGGCGGGCGGCGGCGAGGACATCGGCGGCGTCGTTGGCGTGCTCGGCGCGGAACATGTACCAGTTGTCCGCCTCCTGATCGAAGCACTTCTCGACGTCGCCCATCTTCCAGACGAGGTTGGCGAACAGGTCGAGGCCTTCCATCTCCTTCACCACACGGTGCGTGCGAACCACCAGCATGGTCGCGGGGATGATGGCAAACGACAGCGGCAAGATGGCGAGGATCAGCAGCTTTTGCTCGAGCTTCATAGGGGAACGGATCGCGCGCTGCCACAACGTGTGGCGCACACCACCTACCCATCGGCCCGCCCCAAACAATTTTGAGGGCCCCGTTCGGGTGATTCGCGCGGTCGGGCCGCATCGGGACCAGCAACGGGCGCCGCAACCCCGCGGCGCCCGTCGGGTCGATATCGCAGGCCATCCGATCCCCAAACAGTGATCGCGCCCACCTTAGCCGGTTGTCCCGACGACAAAAACGGGAACTGGCGGCGGCGTTTGATTCACAGTGCTGTGACTCTTGCTTCGGGAATTCCTTACCTCTGCCGGCCGCCTTCCCGCAGCGGAGCGCGCACGTTGCGCCGGTGTGGCGAGGGGTGGATGCGGTCGGCAGGGAACCCTCAGCTGGCTTGGTTGGTGATGGCGAGGTCCTGTGTTTCCGACTCACCGGGGCTGGGGTCGGGATTGCGGACACCGACCTTGAGGGTGCCGACGGTGTCGGAGAGGTTGTCGTTGAGGACGAATTCGGCTTCGGAGGTGCTCACGACCCGCGTCTCGCAGAGCAGACGGTTGACGACAGCCATCATGCCCGGAGTGAAACCCGTGCCGAGGAGCGTGATCTTCGCGCCCTTGGTTCCGGCGGCGACGGAGGTGGGCCGGATCGAATCGAGTGTCGGGCGCGGGTTCTGGAGGGCGTCGCGCTGCGGGGTGAGCTTGGTGAAAAAGGTGGTGGCCAATTCGTTGAGTTTGGTGACCGCCTGCCGCGAAAACATCCCCGCGAGGGCGGACATGCCGGCGATGCCGTAGAGGTTGAGCTCCTGCCCCTCGCCGAAACCGATGAGGCCGCCGCGGAGCACCAGGTAGAACACGGTGGCGATTGCGGCGCCGACCGGTGCCCGGCACACGTACCAGACGATCCACGACGGTTTGAACCGGTCGTTGCCCACATAGTCGCAGAACGAATAGATCGCGTGGAGCGTCGCACCCAGCGCGCCGGCGATCATCACGAGATAGAGCTGGTTTGCCTCGGAGACGGCGGGCGCGTCCTTGGCGCCCGACGGCCACAGCTTCACGAGGCGGTAGGCGAGGGTGCTAGTCTGGGCGAACAACAGGATGGTGAGCACCACCTGGGAGAAGCGGATCCAGCCGACGGCGCGCTGGTCCGGATCGGCATTGGCGGAGGAGGGCATGGGATGGTTGGGTTCAGGGACGTACGCGGGGAGGGCGTGGCAGGTCCGGCGGCGGTGGGGTTCCGGAGGATCGACCCGTCGCCAGAGATTGGAGAGACTCCGGACAATTGCGGAGCCGAAAATCGCGGTCGGTGCCGGAGCGCGCACTCGCGATGGAAGTCGCACCGCCGCACACCAACCGTCCGACTTCGGGCTTCAAACCCGAGCGGTCCTCCGTAGCGTCGCGGCCATGGCGCAGGTTCTCATCTATTCCCGGCGGGAGCATCTCGACGGGCGGCGGGCGGCGATCTCGGAGGTGTTGCACGGTTGCATGACCGCGGCTCTCGCGTTGCCGGCGGACAAACGTTTCCACCGCTTCATCGCACTCGAGGCCGAGGATTTCATCTACCCGACCGATCGCGGCGAGCGCTACACCATCGTCGAGATCAGCCTGTTCGAGGGGCGGTCGGTGGAGACCAAGAAGCAGCTGATCCGAACAATCTTCGAGCGGTTCGAGCGCAAGCTCGGGATCGCGCGGCAGGATGTGGAGATCACGCTCCACGAGACCCCGCGGCACAACTGGGGTATTCGCGGCCTGCCCGGCGACGAACTCATGCTGTCGTACAACGTCGAGAAATGAGCGACACCATCCGCGGGCAACTGCAACAGCTCTACCAGACCCATCCGGCCGACACCGCCGAGATCGAGGCGGTTTTGCGAGCGGCGGGCCTGCATCCGGAACCGATGCCATGGCTGTCGACCTCGGGCGGGCGTGTTGAAGGTGCCACGACGACCATCGGCGTTCCGGAGTCCGAGCACGTACGGGCGCGAGCGGTGCTGCACGGCTACCTGCTGTCGCGGCACCGGACAGTTGCTTCGATTGCCGCCCCGGTGCAACGGCTGCTGCGTGTCGCGCTGATCAGCGGGGCGCTGGTGGTGGGCTGGATGTTTCTGACCCCGGACGGGTGTTCGTTGGACGAACTGGTCATCGTGGCCGCCGGCGCCGGGCTGGCGACTGCCGGTGCCGTCGTGCTGGTCGGTGGTTTCGGCCTGCGCTTCTTCGGGTGGTGGAAGCGGCGTGACGGCGGTGGCGATGCTGCGCACCGATAGGCCGCAGTTTACGTTCCACTCGCGTGGCTTTGGTGCGCTGGCGCGGGCGCGCTGGACGACTGCGCCTGTGCGACGCAAGATTGCCGCCGCAGATGTCATTCTTGGCCAAAACTCCTCCTCCGTTGGCCCTGCTGCTCTCGGTCGGCGCGGCGGCGTTGCTGACGCGGCATGTACCGGCGTTGCAGTGGGCGGGGTTCCATTCACGGATCGTCGCGGGGGCGCTGGTGTTGCTCGCGCTCGGGCTGAATGCGTGGGCGTGGGTCGAGTTCCGCCGCTACCGCACGACAATCCTCCCGCTCCGGCAGCCAACGTGTCTGCTCTGCGCCGGTCCGTTCCGCTTCTCGCGGAATCCGATCTATTGCGGGATGCTCCTGATCGCCTTCGCGCCTTGGTTGGCGTGGGGTCAGCTGGGGCTGTTGCTCGCGCCGCCGCTGTTCTTCGCCGTGATCAACGGAGCCGTCATCCCGTACGAGGAGGCGAGACTGCAACGGACCTTTGGTGACGCCTACGCCGACTACTGCCGCCGGGTGCGACGGTGGTGCTGACTCCGCACTCAAACCCCGAGACGCGTGCGGACGGCCGCGAGATCGAGTCCCTCGACCCGGAGGAGCTTCTGGCGCGAGGTCTCACCGCGTTCGAGCGAGATGGCGCGCCGCGGCAGGCCGAGTCGTTCGGCGAGGAACTCGACGAGCGCCTCGTTGGCCCGCCCCTCGACCGGTGGGGCGCGCAGCTTGAGCTTCACGGCGGTGCCCATCGTGCCGGCGACCTCGTCGCGGGAGGCGCCGGGGATGACTTTTACTTCAAGTCGGCAGGCCGGTGCGGCTGCGCTGGGGGAGTTCTTCGGCGAGGCCACGGCAGGTGGCGGCTCAGGCGGCGTCGACAACAGCGACGCGCGTCCAGCTGGTCTTGTGGGCGGCGAGGAATTGCAGGTGCAGCGGGTGCGTCTGGTAGACGTCGTGGCCGGCGAGATCGTCGAAGAGCACGGTGAGCGCGAAGGCGTATTCGGTGTCGATCACGGGGCGGGCCGGGACTGGGGCGGGCGTGCCGATATGGAGTTGGCGCACGGTCGGGATGCCGCGGAGTGTTTCCAAGCCGGCGCGGAGGGCTGCGCGGCGTTCGGTGGTAAGGTCGGCGGGCAGATAGAAGCGAACTTGGTGCACGAGCATGGGTCGCAGCGTGGCGGCGGCACCGGTGGCCGGCAAGAACGGCGCGGCGGGTTTTCGCTCGCCGCAGGGCCGCCGATGCGACTTGGCTCGGCGGCGCATGAAGCTCGTCAGCTGGAACGTCAACGGCGTGCGCGCCACCTTGAACAAGGGATTGCTCGACTGGATCGAGCGGGAGCAGGCCGACGTGGTCTGCCTGCAGGAGACGAAGGCGCGCGAAGAGCAGGTCGACGTGATCTGGCCGGAGGGCTATGCGGCGCACTGGAACAGCGCGGAGAAGGCCGGTTACAGCGGCACGCTCACCCTCACGCGGCGCAAGACGCTCGGCGTGCAGCGCGGGCTCGGCGGTCTGCTCGAGGACAAGGAGGGGCGCGTGCTCACCACCGAGTTCGACGACTTCTTCCTCGTGAATGTCTACACGCCGAACGCGAAGCGCGAGCTCGAGCGCCTGCCCTACCGGCACAAGGAGTGGGATCCGGCGTTCCTGAAATTCTTGAAGCAGCTCGAGGCGAAGAAGCCGGTGGTGTTCTGCGGCGACCTCAACGTCGCGCACACGCCGATCGACCTCGCCAATCCGAAGAGCAACGAGCGCACGCACGGCTTCACGTGGGAGGAGCGCGAGGGTTTCACCAACCTCGTCTCTGCCGGATTTGTGGACACGTTCCGCGAGCTGCATCCCGGGCAGGGCGGGCACTATTCGTGGTGGAGCCACATGAGCAACGCCCGCGCCCGCAACATCGGGTGGCGCATCGACTACTTCGGCCTCTCGACCGCGCTGCGGCCGCGGCTGAAGCACGCCTTCATCCAGCCCACGGTGATGGGTTCGGACCACTGTCCGGTTGGCGTCGAGCTGGTCTGACGGCGCGTCGGACCACCGCTCCATCATGCGCTACCTGCTCCGCTTCAGTCTGGCGTTCGCCCTCATTACGGTCGTGCTCGCGCTGGTGGGGCTGGTCCTGCCGCGTTCGTACCGGGTCGTGCGCGCCGTGTCCGTGGCGGTGGCGCCCGAGGAGGTCTATCCGCTCGTCGGCGATCTGGCCCGCTGGCGCGACTGGAGCCCGTCGTTCGCCCGCGACCCGCACATGGAGACGCGGTTCTCGGCCGCGACGGCCGGCGTCGGCGCGTGGACCGAATGGAACAGCGCCCGGCAGGGCGGGGGACGGGCCGAGGTGGTCGCCGCGCGGGCGCCGGAGCATATCAAATACCTAATGACATTTGTGGGTCTGCCGGTCACGGCCGAAGGGACGTTCGACTTGGTGGGCACCGGCGGCGGCCGCGGCGTCCAGGTGACGTGGACGAGCGAAGGGCGTCTTGGCTGGAGCCCGCTGGCGCGCTGGTTCGGCCTGCTGCTGCGGCGGGCCGAGGCGGGCGACATGGAGCGGGGGCTCGGGGCGCTCAAGGCGTGCGCCGAGAAGAACAGCGCGCGCTGATCGCGAAAAATTCTTCTAGGTCGAGTCCGCGGCGGTGGCCGCTTGACCGGGGCGGGCCGCGGGCCATGCTGCGGGCTGCGCCAACCCCTGGCGCATTGCAGTGTAACCCCTTACTCCCATGAATTGGAAAATCGAGATTCTGGAGAACCATAGCGGGGAACTCGGCGAAGCCATTCGGCACGAGGACCACCTGATCGAGGCGGAAGAATATCACTACGACCAAGGGCAGGTTCTGGAGGTGTATGTGCATCGTGCGGACGATCCGCTCTGGCACATCTTCACCGATCTGGAGTCCGGCCACCGTTTCAAGATCCCTCCGGTGAAGTACCGGCAGATCGCGTGAGGCACCGGCGGCGCCGGTCCTGAATGCAACCCGCCCGCCGCGCACGATGCGGTGAGCGAAATTCCACCGAAGGCGAGGCCGCGATGTTGCGGCCATCGCGCGAGGCCTCCGCGGAACACCGACCGGCGGAGGTGTGGTGGTGTTTCCCCGGGGCTGGGGCAACGCGGAGGGTTTCGGCCGCCGAGGCCGAACCTGCAGTTGCCGAACTCCCCGGGATTGCGGAGGCTTTGCGCATGCTGCGACAACTCATGGTCGGTCCGCCCCCGCTCACACTTGCGGTGGCCGAGAGCATGACCGGCGGGAGAGTTCAGGCCTTGATCACTGCGGAGGCGGGCGCCTCGGAATTCTTCCTGGGTGGCATCACCGCCTACACGCTCGCCCAGAAGGTTCGGCATCTCGGGGTTGGGCGGCACGCGGCCGAAGCGGTCGACTGTGTCTCGGCGGAGATCGCGCGGCAGATGGCGCGCGGGGCCTGTGCGCTGTTCGAAGCCGATATCGCAGTGGCGACGACCGGCTATGCCGAACCCGCGCCGGTCCGCGGTTTTGCCGAGCCGGGTGTGTTCTGGGCGCTCTGCCGGCGCGTTCCTGTTGGGGAAGAGGTCTGGCGCGAGGGCTTTCTGCGCTTGGCGGGTCTGGACCGGGCAGCCGCCCAGGATCGGGCGGCGCGGGAGGTGGTGACGGAGTTGGCCAAGTATTTGCAGCGTTGGCGTGCCGCGGGAGCCTGATGCGGGACGATGCCGCGGGGGGAAAGTATCCTGTGGATGCTGGCGTCGCGGCGTAGTTGGTGCATGGTAAGCGGGCGTCTCCGATGGACCTTGAATCACCGCCCAATCCGGCCCCCTCCGGGGAATTGCTCGTGACCGGTGTTCTGCCGGAGCAGTTCCTGGAGCGGCTGCGCACGGCGGTCGATGCCCACTCGATCGTGAGCGTCTCCGATGCGCAGGGTGTCATCCGTTTCGCCAACGACCGGTTCTGCGAGGTCAGCCGGTATTCGCGGGCGGAGCTGCTCGGCCAGGCCTACCGGATCGTGAACTCCGGCCATCATCCTGCGGAATTCTGGCGCGACCTGTGGATGACGGTGCTGCAGGGCCGGATCTGGCGCGGCGTCATCCGCAACCGTGCGAAGGATGGGAGCTGCTTCTGGGTCGAGACCACGATCACACCGGTGCCCGGAGACACCGGCAAACCGCAGGCCTTCCTCACTATTCACACCGACATCACCCGGCTCAAACGGGTGGAGGAGGAGCTGAGCCGGCTTACCCGCGACCTGGAGCGCCATGTGCGGGAACGCACCGAACAGCTGCAGCAGAGTGAGCGGCTCTACCGGCTGCTGCTGGCCTCGGTGACCGACTACCACTACACCGTGGAGGTGCGCGACGGGCAGGCGGTGACAACCTCCCACACGCCCTCCTGTCTGGCGGTCACCGGCTATGCGATGGAGGAGTTCATACAGGACCCGAATCTCTGGCTCACGATGGTGCCGGAGGAGGACCGCCCCGCGGTGCTCGAACACGCGCGGGCGGCGCTCGAGGGGCGCAGCCTCACGCCGCTGGAACACCGGATCCTGCGCAAGGACGGCCAGATCCGCTGGATCCGCGACCGGGTCGTGGTCCGGCGCGACCATGCGGGCCGGGTGGTGTTTTATGATGGCATCCTGACGGACATCACCGAGGAGAAACGGGCCCAGCAGGAGGTCCAGCAACTGGCGCAGAACCTGGAACAGCGGGTGGCCGAGCGCACCGCCCAGTTGAAGGCAGCACACGACCAGCTGCGGGTGTTGTTCGAGCACGCGCCGGTCGGCATCAGCTGGGTCGAGCGCGGCAATCCCGACGTCTACCACCTCAACGACCGCTTCTGCCAGATCATCGGCTTGAGCTATCGCGAGGCCCGCAGCTACGAGAACATCCTCAAGGCGACGCACCCCGACGACCGTGAGGATCAGGAAGAGCTCATGGAGCGGCTGCGCCAGGGCGAGATGGACAGCTTCTGCCTCGAGAAGCGCTATGTGCACAAAGACGGGCGGATCGTCTGGGGCCAGCTCACCGTGGCGGTCCTGCGGGACGATGCCGGGCAGATCATCCAGCACTTTGCGATGCTCGTCGACATCACCGATCGCGTGCGGGCCGAGCACGAGGCCCGGGCCAACGAGCTGCGCCTCCGCCGGTACTTCGAGAACGCGAGCGAGATCCTCTATTCGCTCGATGCGCGCGGCGTCTGCACCTTCGTCTCGCCGGCGTGGACGCTCAAGCTCGGGCACGCGCTCGGAGATGTCGTGGGCCACCGTTTCACCGACTTCGTGCATCCCGAGGACGTGCCCGCCTGCGAAGCGTTTTTCCGGGAGGTGCTGGAGAGCGGCCTATCGAGCCGGTCGTTCGAATACCGGATTCGGAGTGTCGAGGGCGAGTGGCGGTGGCATGCCTCGACTGGTTCGGTGATCCGCGACGACAAGGGCGGGGCGACCTTCTTCGGTATCGGGCGCGATGTTTCCCGTCGCCGCGAGGCGCAGCTGGACCTCCGGGCGTCGCTCGAGCGCCGCGAGGAGCTGGAGCGAATCATCAACCGTTCGCCCTCCGTCGCTGTGCTCTGGAGCGCCGAAGAAGGCTGGCCGGTGCAGTTTGTCTCCCAGAGCATCTCGCAGTTCGGATACAGTGCCGACGATCTGGTCCGCGGCCGCGTGCGCTACCTCGACCTCATCCATCCCGGCGACGCCGTCCGCGTGATGGACGAGGTTCGCGCGCACACGCTGGCCGGGCACACCGAATACCGGCAGGAATACCGCATCGTGCGCAAGGACGGCCAGGTCCGATGGGTCGACGATCGCACGGCGGTGCGGCTCGACCCCGCGGGCAAGGTCACCCACCACGAGGGCATCCTGACCGATGTCACCTCGCGCCGGGAGGCGGAGGAGCGGGAGCGGATCGGCCGGGAGCGGGACCTGCGGATCGCCCACGAGGTGCAGCAGCACCTCCTGCCCAACGTGTATCCCGACATCGGCGCGGTCGAGATCGACACCCTCTACACGCCGTCGCGCCTGGTGGGCGGCGACTACTACGATTTCTTCGAGGTGAAGGACCGGTGCTGGGGTTTCGCGGTGGCCGATGTGTCGGGCAAGGGCACGGCGGCGGCGCTGATGATGGCCTCGTGCCGCACGGCGCTGCGGGTGAAGGCGCAGGGCGGCTGGGACCCGGCCACGGTGCTGCGCATGGTCAATTTCATCGTCCAGCCGGACATGCCGAAAGCGATGTTCATCTCGGCGGTGTATGGCATCCTTGATCTGGAGACGAACGTCTTCCGCTTCTGCCGCGCCGGCCACGAGCCGGGGCTGGTGGTCCGGGCCGCGACCGGCGAGGTGCTCGAGCTGTGCCCGGCGGGCATGGCGCTCGGACTCGATCCGGGTGCGCTCTTCGACGAGTGCCTAGAGGAGATCGTCGTGACGCTGGCGCCCCAGGATCTGCTCGTCCTCTTCACCGACGGAATCACCGAGACCGCCAATCCCGAGGGCGAGGAGTTCGGCCGGGCACGTCTCGCGGCGGTGCTGCGCGAATCGAGGCATCTGCCGTTGGCGGAGATTCGCCAGCAGGTCGATCGCGCCCTGTGCAACTTCGCCTTCAACGCGCCCGCGGCCGACGACCGCACGCTGTTGCTGGTGCGGCCGCGGTGAGTTCGGGCGCCTTCACCCGAGACGGGGATCGAAGAAGAAGAAACGCTCGCGCCTCGTGGGCAGCGCCGCGAAGGCGGGATGGCGCGGATTGATCAGATAGTTTTCCTCTTCTGCGAGCACCACGCTGGGCACCCGCAGAACGGGTCGCTTGGCGCGCGCGAGCCAGCGCCGACCGAGTTCCTGCGTGCTGCTTGGCGGCGGGAACTGCAACCAGTCGCCGGGCAATTCGTCCGGCGCGAGTACGTCGATGGCATCATCATCGAACTCGATCCGGTGCAGAGTGAAGGCGGCGGAGCGCAGCGGGCGGGGCAGATGCACGAGCACCTCCAACGCGGCGAGCGCTCGGCTGCCGGCCGCATAGACTGCCGGCAATCCGGGCGGATTCCACCGGCCGCCGTGGAGGCGGGCGCCCTCGCCGTCGAAGGCGCGTTCGCTCAACTCGGCACGCACAAGGCGCCAGGCGGCGAGCTTCACGCGTAAATCCCGTGCTCGATGCGGCCGATGAGCCGCTCGACCTCGCGCGCACCGGGCTCGGTGTCGCACAACGCCAGCGGGCTGGCGCCGGCCAGCGCGACCAAGGGCTCCTTGAACCACTCGGCGGTGGCTGTATCGCTGCCGAGCAGGCGCCGGGCCTCGTCGAAGACGCGGCGCAACCGCGCGAGCCGGTCTGACTCCTCCTTGCTCAGGCGGCCCTCCTCGCGGCGGCGTTGGAGGGTGCGGGCAGGCACCGCGAGCACCTCGCCGAGCGCGGTGGTGGTGAGCCCGAGCCGGTTTTGCAGTTCGAAGAATGCCGCCACGGGCAGGCCCTCGCGGATCGCTTTCGCCAAGCCGAACGGGCTCGCCAGCAGGCTGGCACCGTAGAGCGCCACCGGCTCCTCGACTACGCCGGGCGTGGGCTCGGGTGGTGGTGGCGGCTGGCGGCGGGCTTTGTTCTTCATGCCGCCATTGTTGCGCAAATGGCATAAGCGGCAAGTGCCAAATGCCGACTCCCGGGTGTGCACCGCGGCGTTGCGGGTTGAGTGGCTCGGGAATGCTGGTCCTAGAGCGGCGAAGCCGGAACCAATGTAGCGAGAGCGAGTAACGGGTAGCGAGCAGGGGGCCGAGCGTTCCCCAAACTATCCTCTCAACATGCTTGCGTTCATGTGTGCGAGATAAGCTCCGGACCGTGTCCGCCGCGGCTTTCGCCGCCGGGTTGGTCACCTATGGTGTTCTGCGCGTCTGGTCGCGAAGCGCTGCCCTCACGACAGCCCGCACGCGCCCGTCTCGCAGCTGCGCGTGGGGTCGCCACCGGCCTCGGGCGTGGGCACGCGCGCGGCCTTGAAGGGGTTGCGTTTCAGCTCGCGCAGAATGCCCGCGAAGTCGAGCGGTTGGCGGGCGAAACGATGGAGTGCTCCGAACCCAGTCAGCGCCAGCACCCCGAGCGCGATTGCTGTCGGGCTCGAACGCACGGTGCCGAGCCCCAGCGCGGCGAGGGCGGCGGGCAATGCCAGCACATACGCCGCGAACGCGAAGTGGGCGGCGATCTCGCGCGGGGCGCGCAGCGTCATGTCTCGTTGGGTGATCGGGCGAGTCTTCATGCGCTTCTCTCAGCAGGCCCTGTGCCGGGTCATCGGCTGACGGCTGCGGCGGTTTCGGGGCCGGGCGGCGGGATGAGCGAGTACATCACCGGGGTGACCAGGCGGGAGAGCAGCAACGAGCTGATCAGGCCGCCGAGGATCACGATCGCCAGCGGCGAGAAGAGCTCCGAGCGCTGCAGTGCCAACGGCATGAGCGCGCCGACGGCGGTTGCCGTGGTGAGCACCACCGGCAGGAACCGGGTCTCGCCGGCCTGCTCGATCGCCTCCTTCAGCGGCACGCCCTTCTCGCGCAGCTGGTTGGTGAAGTCGACCAGCAGGATGCTGTTCTTGATCTCGATGCCGATGAGCGCGATGAAGCCGATCGTGGCGGTGAACGAGAGCGTGTAGCCCGTGAGCCAGAGGCCCACGAGGCCGCCGATCACGCCGAGCGGGATGACCGAGGCCACGATCGCCGTGCCGCGGAAACTGCGAAACTCGAGCACGATCACCGCCAGCACGCCGAAGAGCGCGACCAGCACGGCGCTGCCGAAGCCGCCGAAGGTCTCCGCGCGGCTCTCCGCCTGGCCGCCCAGCTCCCAGCGGTAGCCGGGCGGGAACTTCACCTCGCCCAGCCGGCGCACGACCTCCTCGGTGAGGCGGTCGGTGTTGTAGCCGTTGCGCACCCACGCCTTCACCGTCACGGAGCGTTCGCGGTTGAAGCGCTGGATGACCGGCGGGGCGGACTCGAACTCGAGCGTCGCCACCTGCCCGATCGGCACGTACGCGCCGGAGACGGTGGGCACGAGGATGTGGCGCCAGTTGTCGAGCGAGGCACGGTCGCCGCGGGGCAACGCGAGCTGGAGGTTGTACTCGTCGCCGTCGGCCTCGCGGAAACGCGCGACGTTCAGGCCGGCGAAGGCGAGGCGCACCGCGCGGTCGATCTCGGCCTCGGGCGCGCCGGCGAGCGCGGCGGCGGCGCGGTTGAGGCGCAGGCGCAGGTCGGTGCGCGAGGTGCGCAGCGGGTTGTCGACGTTCTCGGTGCCCTCGATCTCGCCGAGCAACGCCTCGATGCGGTTGCCGATCGCGCGCAGGCCGTCGAGCTCCGGCCCGAGGACGCGCACGGCGATCGGGGCGGCGATGGGCGGGCCGTTCTCGAACTCCTTCAACTGGATCTGCGCGCCGGGGATCTTCTCGAACTCCGCGCGCAACCGGTCGAGCAGCGCCGGGCTGGTCGAGGGATCGAAGCGCGCCAGCGAGGCGAAGACCTCGGCGAAGTTGGCTTTCTGCTGCTCGTTGGCCTCGTTGTAGTAGACCTGTGGATTGCCTTTCCCGACGGTGGTGAAGTACCAGGTGATCTCGGGCGTGCGGGCGAGGATCGCCTCGACCTGCCGGGCGAGGGCGTCGCTGGTCGCCACGCTGGTGCTCTCGGTCGCGCGGATCTTCACGAGGAACTGCGGCAGGCCCGCCTTCGGGAAGAGGCTGAAGCCGATGCGCGGGATCAGGAGCAGCGAGGCGCCGAGCAGCGCGGCGGCGACGAAGATCGTCTTGATCCGGTGCTGCATGCTCCAGTGGAGCAGCGGGCGGTAGGTCTTGTGGATCGCGCGCATCAGGCCGCGCAGGATGGCGTTGCCCTCGGCGTCCTCGTGGCCCCGGAGCATGCGGCTGGCGAGGAAGGGAATGATCGTCAGCGCCACGAACATCGACGCCACGACGGTGTACATGACCGAGAGCGGCAGACCGCGGATGAACTGGCCCGAGTCGCCCGGCATCATCGCCAGCGGCAGGAACGCGAAGAGCACCGTCGCCGTGGTGCCGATGACCGCGATGGCGATCTGCTCGGTCGCCGCGATGGCCGCCTCGATCGGCGGGTGCCCGAGGCGGCGGAAGCGGGCGATGTTCTCGGCGACGACGATCGAGTCGTCCACCAGCAGACCGAGCGCGATGACCATGCCGACGATCGTGAGCTGGTTGAGCCCGTGGCCGGTGAGGTGAAGCAATGTCACCCCCATCGCGAGCGAGAGCGGGATGGAGAGCGCGACGAGCACCGAGGCGCGGAAGCCGAGCGGCAGGATGGTGATCATCACCAGGCCGATCGCGATGAGGAAGTCCCGCTCGAGGCCGCCGATGCGGCGCTCGACGTTCTCCGCCTGGTCGAACGCGAGCTCGAGGCGTACGTCGCCGGGCAGCTCCGCGCGGAAGGCCTCGATGCGCTCCTTTACCTTGTCGCGCAGCGCGAGGATGTTCTGGTCGTTGAGCTGGCGCACGGTCACGAACACCGCGCGCTCGCCGTTGAACCGGCCGAACTGTTCCAGCTCCTCGGTCGTCCACTCGACCTCGGCGACATCGCCCACGTGCACGACGGCGTTGCCGTTGCCGGCGAGGGGCGTGCGGCGCACCTCGTCGAGGTCGGCGTAGGCGCCGGTGGTCTTGAGGTTGAAACGGCGCGCGCCGCTCTCGACCGCACCGCCGGGAATGTTCGTGTTGCCGCCCTGGAGCGCGGCGATCACCTGGCTGAGCGGCAGGTGCATCTGCGCGAGCTTCGGCAGATCGAGGGAAACGCGGACCTGTTTCTCCGGGTACGCCCACTTCTGCACGTCGCGCACGCCGGGCACGGCCTCGAGCCGTTCGCGCAGCGACTCCGCGAGATCCTGCAGGCGCGCGTAGCTGGCGTCGGGCGAGACGAGCGCGAGCTGGAGGGTGGCGACGTTGTTGGTCTGCCAGCGGCGCACCTCGACCGAGGCGGTGTTGGCGGGCAGGTTGCCGCGCACGGCGTTCACCTGGCGCAGCACGTCGTTGTACTTCGTGTCAGGGTCGGTGCCGTAGTAGAACTCCACGCCGAGCACCGCCACGCCGTCCTCGACCGAGGTGTTCAACTTGTGGAGATCGTCGAGTTCCTTCACGGCGTCCTCGATCGGGCGGGCGACGAGGCGCTCCATCTCCACGGCGTTGGCGCCGGGGCAGACGACGATGACCGTCGACGCGGGGATGAGCAGCTTCGGGTCCTCGGACCGCGGGATTGCGCGGAAGGAGTTGAACCCGACGGCCGCGAGGCAGAGGAACACCAGGATCGTGAACTGGTGGTTACGGACGGAAAAGGAGGTGAGCTTCATGGCGCGCGGTGCTGCCGGGGCGGCTCAGGGGACGATCTCGATCGCGGCGCCCTCGCGGAGGAACTCCGCGCCGGACACGACCACGCGCGCCCCGGCGGGCACCGCCGTGGCGAGGAACGCCTGGCCGGCGTCGATCGCCTGCACGGTCACCTTCTGGCGGTGCACCGAGCGGCCGTCGGCCGCCACGAGAAACACGTGCGCGGCTCGGCCGTCGCCTTCGACGAGAGCCGAGACCGGGACCATCGGCCGGCCGGGGACATCGGCCGGTTGGAGCTCCAAGTCGACCACCGAGCCGGAGCGCAGGGTGGTCGGCGCGGCGGCGAGGCGCACCTCGATCTCGATGGTGCGGGTGGCGGGATCGGCGGCTTCCGAGATCTGGGCAAGCGTGCCGGAGAGCGCTGGTTGGTCTGCCGCGGCGACTGTGGCGGAGTTGCCCACGGCGAGGCGCGCCGCCTCGGTCTCGGGTACGCCCGCGCGGGCGATCCAACCCTCGTCCTCGGAGGCGAAGAGGATGGCAACCTTGTTGGCCGGGATCATGTCGTTGGGCTCGACGAGCCGCTTCAGGATCCGGCCGGCGGAAGGGGCGACGACCACGGCGTGCGCGCGGTTGAACTCGGCGATGCGCAACGCGGCCTCGGCCTGCTCCAGGCCGGTGGCGGCGTTCTGGGCCAGTTCGGTCGAGACGACATCGCGTTCCTTGAGCTCGAGCGCGCGGTCGCGGTCGCGGCGGGCCTTCTCGACCCCGCTGCGCGCCTGGGCGACCTGGGCGTCGATCTCGGCGAGGTCGAGGATGGCGAGCACCTGGCCGGCCTCGACCTTGTCGCCCGCGCGCACGGCGACCTCGCGCACGATGCCGCCGACTTTGAAGGCGAGCGACGATTCGGCGCGGCGGGAGGCGACGGCCGGAACGCGCACCGGAATCGAATGCGTGGAGACGACGACCGGGGCGACCTGTACGCGGGCCGGCGGGGCGGCGTTGGGCGCCGGAGCGGGGGCGCGACCGCAGGCG
The DNA here is from genome assembly GCA_023446865.1 of Verrucomicrobiota bacterium. Taxonomy (GTDB): domain Bacteria; phylum Verrucomicrobiota; class Verrucomicrobiia; order Opitutales; family Opitutaceae; genus CAJCBL01. Next base: position 25,402 of record JAEXPL010000006.1, read on the forward strand.
GCGAGCAGGAGAAGCGAGGCGACGAGGACGAGACGGTTGGCGATCACGGGCTGACACAATGTCAGCGTCGTATCAGCCCGTCAACCCCGTTTCCCGGCGAGGGAGCGGCGGAGCAGGGCGAAGCCGGTGCTCACGGCCTTGGGCAGATCGAGGTGGAAACACTGGCAGAGGTGGGTGCCCTTCACCGCGAGCAGCTGGGCCAGGCCGTGGCTGAAGGCCCACAGGCAGGTGCCGACGACGTGCGGGTCGCCCACGTCGCGGCGGATCGAGCCGTCCTTGATGCCGCGGCGGACGAAGTTGGTCTTCATCTCGTCGATCTCGGCGTGCAGCACCTCGATGCGGTCGTAGAGCTCGCGGGCGGCGCCGCCGGCGGGCGTCTGCGCCTCGTACATGGCGAGGATCTGGAAGAGGGCCGGGCTGTCCCCGTGGAGCCCGAAATAGACACGGCCCATCGTCTCGAGCTGGTCGAGCCCGCAATCGGTCGGGACGATCTGCCGGCTGAACCGGTCGCGCAGCTCCAGGGTGGCGCGGAACACGCACTCGAGGAAGAGCGTCCGCTGGTCGCTGAAATGGAAATAGACGAGCGGCCGGCTGACCTTCGCCTCCTTGGCGATCTGGCCGAAGGTCACGTTCTCGAGGCCGTGCTTCGCGAAAAGCCGGGTGGCCGCGACGACGATGTCTTCGCGGCTGTCCTCGCGAGCGATGAAACGGGCCGTGGGGCGGCGACGTGTGGGCATGCCGGCAAGTTGGAACGCCGCTGACACTACGTCAACGGCGGGGCTCGGCGCGAAAGACCTGCTCCAAAGATCCGCCCGAAGAAATGGTCTTGATCGAGGTAGGGCGAGTCTGCCACACGGCAGAACGACGAGCCGCGGCTCACCCGGAGGGTTCGCCCTACCCGCCGACCGTTCACCTCACTCAGCGGCCGACAGCCGGAAGTCACACCTCAGGCGCCGCCCAGAGCGGTGCGCACGAGTGCCGCGATGGCGGGTGGGAGTTCGAGCGCGAGGGCGAACTGCTGGGCGGGCGCGCTCATCTTTTTCCATGTGCGCTGGAGGATGCCGACGAACTTCTCCTGCGGGTAGTCGGCGTGCTGCGCGGCGAAATCGGCGATCTCGTTTTCGAGGAAGACGAGGCAGGCGGCGTCCTCGAGGGCCTGGGTGCCGGCGTTCGTCTTGAGCCCGGTCTTGGAGACCCAGGTGGCGACGTCGGCCGCCTCCGCGGCGGGCACGCCGGCATGGACCAACAGCTCGCGGGCGCGCTCGGCCTGCTTCACGTAGAGGGATTTTCGCCACGCGTGGTAGCCGGGCTTGTCGAGCGGGAAGCTGTCGCGCGGCACCGACCAGCGCTCAAGGTGCTGGCACCGCGCGGCGAGGCGAAGCAGCGGGGCGGCGTCGGGCACGAGGCGCGCGACCCAGGCCTCCATGCGGTCGGCATAGACGAGTTCGGCGGGCCGGCCGTCGGCGGTGCGTTTCGGGTCGGCGGCGTGGGCGGTGTCGATGAGCGAGCGGGCGTGTTGGTAGCAGTCCACGGCGGGGAGGTTGGCCGGGCGGCAGGCGAGGGCAAGCCGGCGGGCGGCGCCCCGGAGCTTCTGTAGCGGATTGTGCGTTGCGGCCGGGGCGGCGTCGCTCTTGGTTGTGGTTGAACCCTGATCGACCGGAGAACCATGTATGTCGCCCGCCTCATCCCAGCTGAGGATCGAGCCGCTGAACGCGGTTCGGTGCGCCATACTGCCGCGAAATGAAGGTTAACGGGAAGTTGTTCGTTCGGTCGTGGAGAAAAGAGAAAATGAAGAAGGTCTCCTGTGCTTTGTTGGTGCTCGGATCTTTGGGAGTAGCGAATGCTGCTTCGTCTGCGGTCGACGGCGCGAACGTTTGGTTTGTCGTACTGCCGCGTTTTGTCTGCTCTGGCTACATGCTGACCACAGCGTACTTTGTTTTTCGGCGGTCCTTGTTGGGGTATTGGCTCGGTGTTGTTGGGCTGATGCTTGTCGCCACGGCGGTCGTTACTACTCCGCTCTTTGTTCTGCCGAAAGTTCACCGCTATGGCGTGGAAGCATTTGTGCTGGGAACGGCCGGACTGGTTGTGACTGGTACGTGGTCTGGCTATACAGGTTTGAGAAAGTGGAAGCAGATGTTTCGAACGGACGGCGTCCTCGTGGATGGTCCTAACTTGCGAGATCTACCCAAATAGATGGCTGAGCGGAGGGACTGGTATCTCCTCTATCGCGCCAGAGTCGGGTCATTGTTTTACGGCTGATCGGCGTCTTGAGGGCGGGCTTCTCGCAGCAGGCCAGACCATGGATGAACGCGCTCGCGGCGGGACGGGAACAGCCGGCGGATCGACAGGCCGGTCGAATACACGGCGGCGCGCTGTTTCTCCGCGGCGGGAAAACGCTTGTTGCGGGCGGAACGGTGACGACGCTCGGGGCGTGAACCCCGACCCTGCGGATACCTCCCGACTCGACCAACTGGCGGCTGTGTTGGCTGCTCCGGTGCCGCGGCACCCGCCGGCTGATTTGCTAACCCGAGTGAAGAACGAGGCGGCGTCGCTCATCGGCGTTGGCTTCGGGCTCTTCTTCGCGGCGTTCGGGATGGTCTTCGTGGCGTTATTCTTCCCGTGGCAGCTGCCGTTCGAGCTGCGGTTGAAACTGCCGGATGTGCGCACGGCGGAGGCGCGAATCGAACGAGTGGAGGCGATGAACTACTCGATCAACAAGGTGCGGGTGCGCGGCTACGACTTCCTCTTCTCCACTCCGGACGGGGCGCAGGTGCGCGGGCGTTGCTACACGACCGGGCAACGCTGGTCGGAGGGAACGGTGACGCCGGTCCGGTACGTGGCGAGCGACCCCACCGTGGCGTGCCTCGAAGGGGCGCGGCTGAGCGAGGGCGGCCTGGTCGCCTTGTTGGTTCTGCTCTTCCCGGCGATTGGGCTCGCCGTGGCGGGTTACTCGCTGCTGGAGCGCCGGAGGGCGGAGCGGATGCTGATCCATGGCACGGTCGCCGAGTTGCGGGTGACGGCGGTGGAGTCGACCGGCGTGCAGGTGAACAAACGTCCGCTCTATCGCATCACGTTGGCGCGGGCTGATGCGCCGGGAACGGAGCCTCGGGTCGAGCGTCGCTCCGATGCGCGGGCGGTGCGGTTCGCGATGGAGCGGCTGGAAAGCCACCAACCGATGTTTGTGCTCGTTGATCCGAAGAAACCGGCGCGGACTCTGTGGATCGAAGCGCTCCGCTGAGCCGTAATCATGCAGTTGCCGCGAATCCACGAGCGAACCTCCGTCCACCGTTGGTGAAACCGCTGGCCGGCATGCTCTCCCTGTGGGTCCGGTCTCCGACCGGACACCTCCGACTCCAGCCGCGACCGCCGGCTCACGTATTCCGGCGTCCAGTCAGAGACTGGACCTACTCGCGGACTGCATGATCACGGCTGAGGGTGACGAGCGGCGAGGGTCGAGGGACGAGGGCCAGAAAACCGGAGGCCGCGGCGACCGCGCGGCAGGCGGTGGGATTGGCTCTGCGGGTCCGGCCCTCGACGCTCGACTCGCGGCGCTCCGCTGGTTGGATGCGACCGAATCCATGGAGATCCCTGCCGACTGCCTGAACTGTGGTGTGTGTTGTTTCTCGAAGTCCTCCACCTACATCCGGGTGAGCGGCGACGACTGGACGCGGCTGGGCGACGACGCTGAACGGGTGGCGCGCTTCGTGGGCCAACGGGCCTATATGCGCATGGAGGACGGCCACTGCATCGCGCTCCAGATCACGACCAAGCGCGGCCAGCCGCCGGTGTTCTTCTGCGAGATCTACGAGAAGCGTCCGCAGATCTGTCGCGACCTCCGGCGCGGGTCGCCCGAGTGCCAGGGCGAACTCACGACGAAGGCCCACCGCGTGGCCGACGAGTACGGGCAGTGAGACGGGTGATCCTGCAGTCCGCGAGGTCCAGTCTCAGACTGGACGCCGGAACCCGTGAGCCGGCGGTTACGGCTGGAGTCGGAGGAGTCCGGTCGGAGACCGGACCCACCGGGAGAGCATGCCGGCCGGCGGTTTCACCCAACGGCGGCCGGAGGTTCGCTCGTGGACTTGCCGCAACTGCGTGATCACGGATAAGCCGGCGGCCGTGGACAGAAGGTCGAGCGTCGAGGGGCGAGAGTTGGCGTGGCAGAGGCGCAACCGAAGGA
>JAEXPL010000046.1 GCA_023446865.1 Verrucomicrobiota bacterium
CGTCACGCTCTTCGACTCGCTCACCCGCAGCCCGAAACAACTCCGCCCGTCGCAACCCGACGGCGTCTACCGTTTCTACAACTGCGGCCCCACCGTCTACGCGCCGGCGCACATCGGCAATTTCCGCACCTTCGTCGTCAACGACCTCCTCCGCCGCGTCCTCGAGCTCGAGTTCGGCCCGGACAAGGTGAAGCACGTCCGCAACATCACCGACGTCGACGACAAGACCATCCGCCGCTCCCGCGAAGAGCACCGCCCGCTCGCCGAGGTCACCAAGCAGTGGACCGACAAGTTCCACGCCGACTGCGACGCCCTCAACTGCCTGCGCCCCCACGTCGAACCCACCGCCACCGGCCACATTCCCGAGCAGGTCGGCATGATCGCCGAGCTCATGCAGAAGGGCCACGCCTATGCCACCGGTGACGGCTCGGTCTACTTCAAGGTCGGCTCGTTCCCCGGCTACGGCGCCCTCTCCCGCGTGAAGGAACGCGAGCTCCAGATCGGCACCGCCCTCTCGCACAAGCCGCAGACCGCCGACGCCGACGAAAAGGAGGACGGCTCCGACTTCGCCCTCTGGAAGGCCTGGAAGCCGGAAGATGGCGACGTGAAGTGGCCCGGCCCCGCTGGCGCCGCCGCCGGCCGCCCGGGCTGGCACTTCGAGTGCAGCGCGATGAGCCGCAAACACCTCGGCGAGACCATCGATCTGCACACCGGCGGCGAGGACCTGCTCTTCCCGCACCACGAGAACGAGATCGCCCAGACCGAGTGCTGCACCGGCCACCCCTTCGCGCTCCACTGGTACCACAGCAAGCACCTCATGGTCGACGGCGCGAAGATGTCGAAGAGCCTCGGCAACCTCTACACGCTCGACGACCTCAAGGCCAAGGGCTTCACCCCGATGGCGCTGCGCTACGCCCTGCTCGCCGGCCACCCGCGCAAGCAGCTCAACTTCACCCTCGAGTCGCTCCACGCGGCGGAACAGGCGCTAAAACAGATCGAAGCCTACGTCCGGTTCTTCTGCGACCGTGCAGAGGTCAGTTTCGCGGATTTCTGCGCAGGCACGAAGCGGGTAACGCGCTATCAAGACGCACTTTGGTGGCACACAACAGCGATTCGCGACGCATTGCATAATGACCTCAACACACCCGCCGCACTGGGAGAGCTTTTCTCTCGTTTGATCGTGGTGAAGCAAGGGATCGCATCTCCCAGCACGCAAAGCCGGGACGATATGCGCGAGTTTTTGGCGGGGTTGTCGAATGTCCTCTTCGCCCTCGGCCTCGATGTTTCGGCGAAGCCAATACAGATTTCGGCTCCTTCCGAAATCTGCGAGCTCGCAGAGCGCCGCTGGGCCGCCAAGCAGGCGAAGAACTGGGCCGAGGCCGATCGTCTCCGCGGCGCCATCACCGCTCTCGGCTGGGCGATGCTCGACAGCAAGACCGACTACAAGCTCGAGCCCGCGAAGAAGTAGCCGGTCCCGAGGCGGATCCGGCCTTCGTTGTCTCCGCGTCCTATCCGTCCCATAGGCCCCATCCGACCTATCCGGAATTCCGGAACATGCGGCGCGCGCCGGCTCTCCCCGCTGCACCAAACCGGCGTCTCACTCGCGCCCGTCGGCCGCGCGCCCCGCGTTCCCGGTTGAGCGGCGCCCTGCGGCGACGAGACTCGGCGCACTTCCCCATGCCACGCCCTCTCGCTTTCGCCACCCTCCTCGCCCTCGCTTCGCTCCCGCTCACCGCCGCCGAGCCGGCCACCGCCAACCGCCCACCGTCCACGGTCGACCGTCCACAGGAATGGCGCGTCGACTACTCCCGCTGGGCCGATGGCCAGCGCTACGCCACCGCCGAAGCCAAGACCGACTGGCCCACGTTCCTCTGGTATGAAGAGCCCGGCGACGCCTTCATCCGCGAGTTTCCCGCCGGCTCCGGCAAAAAGTGGCTCGAGCCTCGTTTCAAGGCCGGCACGCACACCAAGGGCGCCCACGGCTGCAAGTTCGCCGCCGAGCTCGCCCCGAGCGACACCTACACTGTCGAGTACGCCGTGCACTTCCCCGACGAGTGGGAGTTCGGCCGGAACAACACCGGCCCGCACGGCGGCGGCAAACTCCCGGGCCTCAGCGGCGGCTCGCATCCCTCCGGCGGCCTCGGCAAACCCGACGGCATGAGCGCCCGCCCCATGTGGCGCCGCGACAACCGTTTCTCCCCCGAGCCCCGGAGCTACCTCGAGCTCTACCTCTACTGGCCCACGCAGTCCGAGAAATATGGCGACCGTTTCTTTGTGCAGGAGGTCGCCGCCGGCCGGACCTACACCATCAAGCTCCAGGTCGAGCTCGGCACACCCGAGACCGACGGCACCGTCCGCATCTGGATCGATGGCGCCCTGCGCCTCGAGAAGCACTTCCGTTTCCTCCAGCCCGGCCAGGACTGGAAGCTCACGCAGTACATGCACAACGTTTTCTACGGCGGCAACGACCCCACCTGGGCCCCGGCCCGCGACCAGCACCTCCTGCTCGGCCCCGTCCACGTGAGCGCCCAGCCGTTCTGAGCGGTGCCGGGCTTCATGCCCGCGTGAGGCCACCTCACCATCGGTCCTATCGGTCCCATACGACCCATAGGACCTATTTCTTTCCCGTGCCCGCCGCCGCGATTTCCTTCTCGCCCCGCCCTCCCCGCTTCCCGCTACTCTGGTTCTTTCCGGCGCTGCAATCGTACGCAGGGCCACAACCAACACACACCATGGCAATGACTCCGCTCGAAGAAATCCGGCACTCCGCTTCGCACGTGCTGGCCACCGCAATCCTGCGTCTCTTCCCCGAGACTCAGCTCGACATCGGCCCCCCGACCGAGACGGGTTTCTACTACGACATCGACCTCGGCCGTAAGCTCACCGCCGAGGATCTCGCGGCGATCGAGGCCAAGATGAAGGAGGTCATCGAGGAGAACCAATCCTTCCGCCGCACCGAAGTCTCCCGCGAGGAGGCCGTCGCGCTCATCACCAAGTTCGGCCAGACGCGCTACAAGCTCGGCCGTCTCGCCGACATTCCCGAGGGCGAGGCGATCTCGTTCTACCAGAACGGCGAGTTCATCGACCTCTGCGCCGGTACCCACGTCCGCTACACGAAGCAGATCAAAGCCTTCAAACTCCTCTCCATCGCCGGCTCCTACCACCGCGGCGACGAGAAGAACAAGCAACTCCAGCGCATCTACGGCACCGCCTTTGCCTCGAAGGACGAGCTCGCCGCCTACCTCCTCCAGCAGGAGCAGGCCAAGGCCCGCGACCACCGCAAACTCGGCAAGGACCTCAAGCTCTTCCACATCGACGAGGACGTCGGCCAGGGCCTCATCCTCTGGACGCCCAACGGCTCCATCCTCCGCCAGGAACTGCAGAACTTCATCGGCGAGGAGCTGCGTAAGCAGGGCTACCACCAGGTCTTCACGCCGCACATCGGCAAGCTCACGCTCTACAAGACCTCCGGCCACTTCCCCTACTACAAGGACTCGCAGTTCGCGCCCATCGCCGACCGCGAGGCCCTCGACCACGCGCTTCACTGCGGCTGCTCCTGCGCCGAGCTGATGAACCGCCTCGAAGGTGTGCCCGCTGCCCTCGCGGCGCAGGTCAACGAGCGCACTGGCAAGGAAACCATCGGCGCCGACCGCATCCTCGCCGACGACAAGCTCCTCGACGGCTTCCTCCTGAAGCCGATGAACTGCCCGCACCACATCAAGATCTTCGCGTCGCAGCCGCACAGCTACCGCGATCTCCCCGTGCGCCTCGCCGAGTTCGGCACCGTCTACCGCTGGGAGCAGTCCGGCGAGCTCAACGGCATGACCCGCGTCCGCGGCTTCACCCAGGACGACGCCCACCTCTTCTGCACCGAGGACCAGGTCGCCCAGGAGGTGCTCGGCTGCCTCGAGCTCGTGAAGATCGTCTTGGCCACCCTCGGCATGAAGGACTACCGCGTGCGCGTCGGTCTCCGAAATCCGGATTCCGCCAAGTACACCGGCACCGCCGAGAACTGGAACAAGGCCGAGGAGGCCTGCCGCTCCGCCGCCCGCACCCTCGGCGTGCCCTTCACCGAGGAGCCCGGCGAGGCCGCCTTCTACGGCCCGAAGATCGACTTCGTCATCAAGGACGTCATCGGCCGCGAGTGGCAGCTCGGCACCGTGCAGGTCGACTACAACCTCCCGATCCGCTTCGACCTCTCCTACGTCGGCCCCGACAACAAGCCGCACCGCCCGGTCATGATCCACCGCGCGCCCTTCGGCTCGATGGAGCGTTTCTGCGGCGTGCTCATCGAGCACTTCGCCGGCGACTTCCCCGTCTGGCTCGCGCCCGAGCAGGTCCGCATCCTCCCGATCTCCGAGAAGG
>JAEXPL010000096.1 GCA_023446865.1 Verrucomicrobiota bacterium
GCGGGATGTTCCTGTGGGCGCGGCTGCCGGAGGGCGTTTCCGTGATGGAGCTCTTCAAGGTGGCGATCGCGCGCCAAGTGGCGTTCGTGCCGGGCTCGGCGTTCTTCGTCGAACCCGACGACCGGCATCTGCGGCTTAATTTCTCGAACTCGGACGAAGCGCAGATCGAGGAGGGTATCCGCCGGCTGGGTGAGGCGATCCGCGAGCTGCGGCGGTGAGCGGGGCGGAGCCGCGGGGGCCGGTCGGAGACCGGCCCTACAGCGCAAGCGCAGCGGCGAATCGGGTAGGGGTGCCGCGGGGCGGCTGGCAGCCGCTCACACGCCGGGGACCTTGGCGCGCTTGAACTCCACCTCGATGGCGTCGATCGAGAGTTTGATCTCGTGGACGCAGATGCCCATCGAGCCGATGAAGCAGCCGAGCGAGCAGACGAAGATTCCTTGGCCGAGGCGTTCGAAGCCGTTGACGAGAGCGCCCATGGCGAGGGCGGCGAGGATGATCGAGGCCAGGCCGAGCATCTGCATCTGACGGATGAGGTGGAGGCGGCGGCGGATATTGATGAGCTGCACCTCCCAATGCGGCTGTGGCGCGGTGAGGTGCTCGGCCAACATCTTGCGCGCGACGGCGGTGAGGCCGAGAAAACGGTTCGTGTAGGCGAGAAAGAGCAACGAGATGGCCGGAAAGATCAGCGCAGGAATGGCGGGATTCATCGGGACGAAATGTGGGTGGTCGGCGCGCGTGGCTCAAGTGGAACCACGGGAATGATTGGTTCGAGTCAGAGCAGGTCGGCTGCGTTCTCGGCGGTGAGTGCAACCGGTTGGCGAGCGGCAAATCGGAGCGACAGAAGGTAACGAAGAGAACGAAGGGCCGTTGGGGGGCCAGGGGAAGGCCGTCTCCATGAAGGTGAACGGAGAACCGGAATCGCCGTGGTCCGGGTCCTTCCTCGTCCCGGAGAATACTTCGTTTCCTTCGTTGGCTTCTGTCGTCTGGGGCGGCCCGAGTCAGAGCAGGCCCGCCTCGCGGAAGCTGTAGTAGCCGCGGCCGGCGGGATCGCGGGTGGGCTGGCCGAGGATGACGTGGTCGATGAGGCCGATCTCGACCGCGCGGGCGGCGGCGGCCAGTTGGCGGGTGATCTGGAGGTCGGCGCTGCTGGGCGCGGGGTCACCGCTGGGGTGGTTGTGGACGGCGATGATGGCGCAGGCGCCGGCCTTGATCGCCTCGCGGAAGACCTCGCGCGGGTGGACGAGCGCGGCGGTGGCGGTGCCGGAGGTGATTTCGTCGCGGCGCAGGAGGCGGTTGCGGCGGTTGAGGCTGAGCACCCAGAACTTTTCGACGGTGAGCCCGAGAACCTCGGCGCGGAAGTGTTCGGCAACTTGGTTGGGGCGCTCCACCTCGGGCGGCAGGACCTCGCGCTGGGCGAGCATGCGGCGGGAGATTTCCAGGACGCTGACGAGCTGTTGGGCCTTCACGGGGCCGATGCCCTTGACGCGGCGGAAGTCGGCGGCGCTCCAGGTGAGCAGGCCGGCGAGGTTGCCGCCGGCGGCGGCGAGCAGGTCCTCGGCGACGCATTTCACGTTTCGCCCGGCAGAGCCGCTGCGCAGGATCATGGCGAGTTGCTCGGTGTCGGTGAGGGTCTCGGGGCCGCAGCGTTCCTGACGCTCCTGCGGGCGTTCGCCGACGGCGAGGTCCTTGATGCGAGGTATGGGGTAGAGGGCGGGTTCGGCCATGACGGGCGAGGGTTGCACGGTGGTCGCGCCGGAGGTGCGGGCGCGGCGGTCGTCAGTGGGGCAACGAACCGGCGACACATGTAGCGGGTCGGCGGGCGCGTGTCCAGCGAGCGGAGGCGCGGGCGCATGACGGCGCAACGGCAGGCGGTGCCAAGGGCCTGGGGAAGGCCCGGATGGTTTCGGAGAGCCACCTCAGCGAGGTCGCCTACAGCCGGAAGTGCGCACGCGCACCACCACGGCCCGAGCGGCTAAGGCAGCTCGACGTGCGGGTCGGTGTCGGCGTCGTAGTCCACACCGGCGAGGCCGAAACCGAAGAGCTTGAGGAAATCGGAGCGGTAGCCGGCGAAGTCGGTGAGGGTGGCGAGATTGGCGGTGTTTACCTGCGGCCAGAGCGCGGCGACGGCGGCTTGGACATCGTCGCGCATCTCCCAGTCGTCGACGTGGACGCGGCCGGCATCGTCGAACTCGAGGGCGTTGCCGCCGTACATCTGGGTGCGGTAGAGGCGGTCGATCTGCTCGATGCAACCTTCGTGGAGGCCGCGCTCCTTCATGACCTTGAAGAGCATCGAAATGTAGAGCGGGACGACGGGGATGGCGGCGCTGGCCTGGGTGACGAGGGCCTTGTTGACGGAGACGAAGGCGCGGCCGTAGCCGTTGAGGCGCATGGTGGTGTTGATGCGCTTGGCGGCGGCATCGAGGTCGTTCTTGGCCATGCCGATGGTGCCGTTCTTGTAGCCGGCCCAGGTGACCTCGGGCCCGATGTACGAGTAGGCGACGGTCGAGGCGCCGGGGGCGATGAGCTTGGCCTCGTCGAGGGCGTTGATCCACATCTCCCAGTCTTCGCCGCCCATGACGGCGACGGTGTCGGCGATCTCGGCTTCGGTGGCGGGCTCGATGGTGATCTCGGAAACTTCGCCGGTCTCGGTGTCGACGGTCTTGTTGGTGTAGGGGGCGCCGATGGGTTTGAGACAGGATTTGTGGACGGCGCCGGTGCGCGGATGAGTGCGGCGAGGCGAGGCGAGGGAGTAGACGATGAGATCGACCGGGCCGAGGTCGCGTTTCAGTGCCTCGATGGTCTGGCGCTTGATATCGTCGGAGAAGGCGTCGCCGTTGATGCTTTGCGCGTAGAGTCCGGCCTTGCGGGCCGCGGAGTGGAAGGCGGCGGTGTTGTACCAGCCGGCGGTGGCGGTGCGGTCCTCCTCGGAGGGCCGATCAAAGAAGACGCCGAAAGTGGCGGCGCCGGAGCCGAAGGCGGCGGCAATGCGGGAGGCCAGTCCGAAGCCTGTGGAGGCACCGATCACCAGCACCTTCTTGGGGCCGCCGGGGATGGGGCCGCGACGGAGGACGACGTCGATCTGTTCCTGGACGTGCGCGGCGCAGCCTTGCGGGTGCGCGGTGATGCAGACGAAACCTCTGGTCTTCGGGCGGATGATCATCGTTGAGGCGGGCGAGGTTCGGCCCAAGAGGGTCACTGGCAAGAGGTAAACTTGCCCCAGCCGGCAGGTATTCTCCGGGCTCCGCCGTGGCGTGGAGGCGGGGAAAAAGGCTTATGGACAGTGGGTCTGGCGGCGCGGTCGGCCGGCTCAGCCGTGACCATGCAGCCCGCGAGTAGGTCCAGTCTCTGACTGGACACCGGCATACGTGAGCCGGCGGTCACGGCTGGAGTCGGAGGTGTCCGGGCGGAGACCGGACCCACGGGGAGAGCATGCCGGCCGGCGGTTTCACCAACGGTGGACGTTGGTTCGCTCGTGGACCTGCGGCAACTGCATGATCACGGCTCAAATCAGCCACAGCCCCAAGGTGCCCAGGACTAGAAGTGCTGCAATGACGAGAAGGATCGTCTGCTCCTGCTTGGTGACGCGAAACGGCATGGTTTGAGGGCGGCGGGAGGGGGGGGCGGCTGATCGCTGGGCAGTCGGGCGGCCCCGCCTCGCGGAAACCTGGGCTGGCCGCGAACTACGGTGCGGCTGCGGCCGGGGGCTGGGCCCGGTGTTTGCGGTGAAGCAGGATCTCCATCCCCTCGGCGGCGGCATCGATTTGCAGGTTGCCGCCTTCACCGGCGGCGAGTTCGCGGGCATGGCCGACCAGGCGGTCGATCGTTGCGTCGTCGTGGGTGGGATCGTGGTGGAAGAGGATCAGGCGCTTCACCTTCGCCTGGAGCGCCAGGCGGACGGTGTCGTCGATGCAACTGTGCCCCCAGCCGACGCGGCGTTCGTACTCCTCGGCGGTGTATTGCGCATCGCAGATGAAAAGTTCTGCGCCGCTGGCGAACTCGGCGAGGAGTTGGTTCTTGTAGGAGTTGAAGTCTTCGGACCCCTCGTCGCCGTGCGCCTGGATGCGGACGGGCCTTGGGCGCGGGAAGGGCATGATCTCGGTGTCCGGCATGAACACGACCCCGCCGCCTGGAGTACCGAGCCGATAGCCCAACGTGACTCCGGGATGGTGGGTGAAGATCGCCTGTACGGGGACGCGGCCGGCGCGAAACTCGAGCTCGTGGAGCTCGCGGACGACGATGTTGCCCGCCAGTTGGTCCATCCCGATGGGGAAGACTGTGCTGTCCATCTGCGCCGAGAGCGTCTTAAGGAGGCTTTGCTTGGCGCCTTCGTAGCCGAGGACGGTGACGCTGCTGCCGCGGTCGTGGATCGGGCCGAAGAAGGGCAACCCCTGGATGTGGTCCCAATGGGTGTGGGTGAGGAGCAGCTGGACGCAGATTGGCCGGCCGGCGAACTCCCGGCGGAGGGCTTCGCCGAGGGGGCGGATCCCCGTGCCGGCATCGAGCACCACGATGTCGTCGCCGATCCGGACCTCGACGCAGGTGGTGTTGCCGCCGTAGCGCACCGTCTCGGGCCCCGGGGTGGCGATCGAGCCGCGCACACCCCAGAAACGGATGCGCGCCGAATCGGCCACCGTGGCCACGGGTTCGGCCGGCGTGGCGGCGGCTGGAAGGGGAATGGAACCGAGAATCTCGGCGATCTGGCCGGGGCTCACGGGTTTGATCAACACATGGTCGGCGCCGGCCTCGATCGCGTTCTGCCGGTCCCCGGGGAAGCTGCTTCCGGTGGTCACGATGATGGTGATGTCGCCCAGTTCGTCACGGCGCGCGCGGATCGCGCGGCAGACGTTGAAACCGGTGGTGCCCGGCATCAGGAGATCGCAGATGACCGCGGCGGGGCGGTGGTTTGCGACGAGGGCGAGGCCGTCGTTGCCGTTGTCGGCTTCGATCACCTTCCAGCGCGACGCCTCGAGGTGGCGCACGAGCATCCCGCGGATGACGGGCTCGTCGTCGATGACCACGATCGTTTTCATTGGGGCGGCGGCGGGCGACAGCGGCGCGCCACGAGGCGACCGATCGCCTCGGGTCCGTTCTGGAGATGCCCCGCGTGTCTGCCCATGGGACCGGGAAGGTGGCCGCCGACCCGCCCGCTGGCAAGCGCGTGGTTCACCTTCGGCGCCATCAGTGTCCGGTGGCTGGTGACGGTGGACCGCGGCCGGCGCCTCAGACGAAGCGCAGCTTCCGGGCGGCGAAGGCGACCATGCGCAGGAGCAACCAGCCGTGTTTCCAGCGCTGGATGTTGGTCGAACCGTAGGTGCGTTCGCGGTAGCGGATCGGGATGTCGACGATCTTCAGGCTGAGTTTGTCGGCCCCGAAGAGCAGGTCGAAGTCGCCGAACGGGTCGAACTCGCCGAAGTAGGCGCGGTTGGCGGCGATGCGTTGGTAACGGTCGCGCCGCAGGACCTTGGTGCCGCAAAGCGTGTCCTTCAGCCGCTGGCCGAGCAGCCAGGAGAAGGCGTGGCCGAAACAGTGGTTGGCCACCATGTTGAGGAACTGCATCGCTTGCTTCTCCATCGGGTAGACCAGCCGGGAGCCGTTGGCGAACTCGGCCTGGCCCGACGCCACCGCGGCGTAGAACTTCGGGAGTTCCTCGGGCGGCATGGTGAGGTCGGCGTCGAGGATCATGAGGATGTCGCCCTCGGCCACGGCGAAGGCCTCGCGCACGGCGTTGCCCTTGCCGCGGCCGGATTGCTGGAGAGTCTTGATGCGGCGATCCGGATACGCCGCGCGCACGCGCTGGATCTCGGCCCAGGTGTGGTCGGTGGAGTTGCCCTCGATGAAGATCAGCTCGGTCCACGCGCCCATGGCGGGGGTGCGGCGGACGGCGGCCTCGATGTTGCCGGCCTCGTTGCGCGCCGGGATCACCACCGAGACGCTCGGGGCCGGCGCGAGCGGCTGCGGGCGGGGCCGGGCGATGGTGAAGAGCGAGCAGCAGACCCACGGGAAGAACGGAGCCAGGAGGCGGTTGCAGAACGGCGCGAGCACCGGTGTGCGGACGGGCCAGAGGATCCGCGCCTGGGTCTTGATCGGCTCCCAGTCGGCGAGGGTGAGCAACCCGGCCACGTCGTGGCGCGAGAGCCAGGAGCTCTGTGGCTGGCGCGACTGCAGGCCGAGAACGGTCGCGAGGCGGAAGAGCGGGTGCCAGAGGTTGTTGTGGTAGTTGACGATCAACCGCGTCTGCGGTGTCGCCACAGAATGGAGGCGGGCGAGCAGCTGCTCGACATCGGCGGCGAAATTCAGCGTGTCGGAGACGATGATGAAGTCGAAGGTCCCGGGGAGGTCGAGCTCCTCGCCGGCCTGCTGCACGAACGTCGCCTCGGGGAGACGGGCGCGGGCGCGGGCGAGCTGCACGGCAGAGAGGTCGACGCCGGTCTTGCGGGCGGCGCGGAGGTGGGCGAGCAGTTCGGCGTCGCCGCAGCCGATCTCAAGGACCGAGGCGTCGGCCGGGATGATGAGATTGTAGTAGTCGGCGAGCAGGCGGCGGTAGGAACGCGCGGCGGCGGTGAGCTCCGACTCGGCGGAGTCGAAAAAGGCGGCGACCGCCTGCAGGTGCGTGCGGGCCAGGTCCGAGAGGGTGGTCGGAGGGACGGGCGTCATGCGGAGGTTGCCGGGCGGCTTCCCGCAAGGAGCGCGCAGCAGGGGGCGGAAGGCAAGCCCGGGTTCCGGCGCGTCGCGGTGAGGGTCCGGGCCTTGTGGGGACACCGCCGCGGGTTCAGCGGCCGGCGCGAGACCCTCCGGTGGAGGGTGGTGGTAGGTGATGGATTCGAACCATCAGCGGAAGTTTCGCAAGGTGCAGCTGGTGAGGTTCTAGCGAAAGCGGTGTTGAGCGGTACACACAAAGGCGCACACAAAAATCCGGGCGACGCGCAGCTTGCGGCGGTGTGTGCGGCGTGGCCGAAGTTGGGGCGCGATGTGCGGGCCGCGGTGGTGGCGCTGGTGCGTGCGATGGGAAAGGGGGCGAAGTGAAGGACGAGGCGCGAGGACTTGCCCGCAGCGACGGCCACGCGGAGGCGTGGCGGACGGGCACCCCCGAAGGAGAGGGTGCCCGCCGTCGCGAAGGGTGGGAG
>JAEXPL010000108.1 GCA_023446865.1 Verrucomicrobiota bacterium
CACCAGAACCAGACGCGCGCCCCCCCCGAGGTCGTCACCCGTCAAATGCCGCCACCCAGCCTGCGTCCACAGTCGCTGCTCGATTCTCATGGGATTTGCCCTTGATCAAAGCCGGACCGGATGGAAACGCGAGTTGCTTTCACCACATCCCGGTTGCCGGATCGACCAACCGAGTACAACAGGACCGCCGAGGATTGCCCCGGGGCGATGGCCGAGTCCCCCTGGCCGCCGTGCCCCGGGGGCAGGATACAGTACACCCGAACGGGTACGCTGACGCAGCCATGCGCCGCCGTTGACCTCAGTCGAGGATATAGCCTTCTTCCCCGTGTTCAGCCACATCGAGACCGGCGCGCTCGATCTCGGGATCGACGCGCAATCCGCCCACGAGCCAGCCGGTGATCTTGGCCAGCACGAACGTCGCCAACACCGACCAGCAGAGGACCAACCCGCCCGCCTTGAGCTGCTCAATCCAGAGACTGCGACCGACCAGTCCGGCGATCGGGCCGACCCCGAGGTTCGGATTTGCCGCCGTGGTCGCGAACACGCCGGCAAGGATGGTGCCGATCGTGCCGCCCACGGCGGGCACGCCGAAGGTGTCGAGCGAGTCGTCGTAGCCGAACTTCGCCTGGAGGCTGTTGCAGGCGAAGAACGGCGCCGCACCGGCGACGAGGCCGATCAACACGGCACTGCCCGCGGTGACGAAGCCGCTCGCCGGGGTGATCGTTGCCAGACCGGCGACCGCGCCGGAGCAGAAGCCGAGCACGCTGGGCTTGCCGCGCAGCAGGTATTCGAGTGCCGGCCACATGAAACAGCCCGCGCCGGCGGCGAGGGTCGTGGTGACGAAGGCGTTGACCGCCACCCCGTCGGCGGCGACGGCGCTGCCGGCGTTGAAGCCGTACCAACCGGCCCAGAGCATGCCCGTGCCGACCATACAAAAGACCATGCTGTGCGGCGGCATGTGCTCCTTGCCGTGGCCGCGGCGGCGGCCGAGAATCACGCAGAGCGCGAGCGCACTCCAGCCCGAGGTCATGTGCACAACAATGCCGCCGGCGAAGTCGATGGCCTTGATGGCCGCGTCGGGATTGAAGAGGCCGTTCATCCAGCCGCCGGCGCCCCAGACCATGTGCGCGACGGGGAAATAGACGACGAAGAGCCAGAGCACGCTGAAAAGCATCACGGCCTTGAACTTCATGCGCTCGGCGATCGCGCCGATGGTGAGCGCCGGCGTGATGATCGCGAACATCAGCTGGTAGATCGCAAAGAGGTTGTGGGAGACCCATTGCGAATAGTCGGGATTCGGCGCGATGCCGACCCCGGCCAACAACACGTGGTCAAGCCCCCCAAGCACAGCATTGCCGCGGCCGAAGGCGAGCGAGTAGCCACAGGCCCACCAGAGGATGGTGACAACACCAGCCAGCCCGAGGCATTGCGCGAGGATCGAGAGTACGTTCTTGCGACGCACCAGGCCGCCGTAAAACAGCGCGAGGCCGGGCAACGTCATGAAGAGCACCAAGGCGGCGCTGGTCATCATCCACGCGTTATGGCCCGGGCCGGGGCCCGCGACCCGCGATTGGGCGACGCCGTCGCTCGCCCGCGGGGCGTTGTTGATGTAGGCCTCGACGTCGCCGAGGCGCTGTTCGAAGTTGGCCGGAGGCAAGGCCGCCGACGCGTCGTTCGCCGCCACGAGAGCGGGCGTGAGGAGACAGCCGGCCGCAACAGCCAGCGTGAGCAGGAGGGACTTCATGGGTGGGACTGGAAGCCGGCGTGCCCGGCGCCTGTCCGGTCGGGCCACCGTAAGGGGACGGCAGCGCACCACGAAGCCGAGCCGGACCCGTCGAAAACGACAGGCGCCAGTTCAAACGCCGCAGCGACCGGTCGGCGCAAGACGACCAGCGTGAGACAACAATGGAGGCCTCGAATGAGCCGGTTTCATGCCGACTCCGCCGGTATTTTTTGGGGCCTAGAACCCGCGAGAAAGCGTTCACGAGCCGGCCCTTGGTACGCACCGCGAAAGGCCCACTGCAGATCACGCGACACGGAAGGCGTCCCACGTGCTCCTCGGTTTTTTCAGCCCCTCCCCCATCCGCCCCCATCTTCCGCGCCAAAGCAGAAAGCTACGGACCACCACTATGGCTTCGCTTTCAGCCGTCTCTTCCTTCGCAGATACGGCACGACCCATAGCGCGATCGAGCTCCAGAAGGACACAAACGAAACCCCGAGCGCCACATTGCTTGCGAGCTTCAGCTCCGGCTGATCCACCGGCCCCGTGCCCGATGCCCAACCCAAAAATAGCGAGAAGTAGAAAGCAGCTACCGCTAGCATCAACAGCAAGAAGGTGGCTCCGATCTTCGCGATGCCTTTCGTATCTCGCGTCATCATCGCTCCCCCGAACAACCGCTTATCCTACGGGCGAAAGCCCCTCGCCTACTCGCCTTCGTCCTGGCCGATGAGGGCGACGGCGACGCCCTGCTCGCGGTAGAGGTTCAGTTTGTTGCGCAGCGTGCGGATGCTGATCTTGAGAATCGCGGCGGCCTGGGTGCGGTTGCCGCTGGTCTTCTTCAGCGCGTCGAGGATGTGCCGCTGTTCGAGGTCGTCGAGGGAGAGGAAGGCATCGTCCACCGCGGGAGCGGCCGCTACCGCAGCCGGCAGCACGGGGGCAGGCGGCGGCGCGGCGGGAGCAACCGAAGCGCCGGCCAAAGGTTCGACGGAGGCAACGACTGGTGCGGGCGCCACGACCGGGGCCTTCTCGGCCAGAACGGGAAGATTGAGGAGGCTGGGCGGAATCGGGCGGCCGGGCTCAGCAAGGATCACGGCGCGCTCGACGGTATTCTGCAGCTCGCGCACGTTGCCCGGCCAGTTGTATCCGCGAATCGAGGCGGCGGAGGCCTCCGTCCAACCCGCCGACTTCATGCCGTGCTTGCGCGAGTAGCGTTTGAGGAACGCGTCGGCGAGGAGCACCACGTCATCGCCCCGGTCGCGCAACGGCGGCACGTGGATCGGGAAGACGTTGAGCCGGTAGTAGAGATCCTGGCGGAATTTGCCCTCGGTGACGGACTGCAGGAGGTCGCGGTTGGACGTCGCCAGAATACGGACATTGCACTTGATGGTCTTGTTGCCACCCACCCGCTCGAACTCCTTTTCCTGGAGCACGCGCAGGAGCTTGGCCTGAAGGTGCAGCGGGATCTCGCTGATCTCGTCGAGGAGAAGCGTGCCGCCGTTGGCCAGTTCGAAGCGGCCTTCACGCCGGTCGGTGGCGCCGGTGAACGCGCCGCGCTCGTGCCCGAAGAACTCGCTCTCCATGAGGTTCTCGCTCACCGCGGCGCAGTTGACCTTGATGAACGGCGCGCTCTTGCGCGGGCTGTTGCGGTAAAGTTCGCGCGCGACCATCTCCTTGCCCGTGCCGCTCTCGCCGGTGAGGAGCACGGTCGCATCGGTCGGGGCCACCTTGAGGATGAGCTGCCGGAGGCGGCGCATGACCGGACTGTCGCCGAGCAGGTCGCCCTCGTCGCCGCTCTCGCTGAGGATGCGGTTGACCTTCACCAACTGGCCGAATGACTCGGCCTTCTTCACCAACACCTCGATGATGTCGGGCGTGAAGGGCTTGAGGAGGTAGTCGAACGCCCCGGCGCGCATGCAGGAGACGGCCGACTCGATCGAGCCGTAGCCGGTCATCATGACGACCAGCGGCGGTTCGGTGGCGGTCATGATCCGCTCGAGAAAGTCCTGGCCGCTGCCGTCGGGCAGGCGGACGTCGCAAAAGATCAGGTCGTATCTCTCGCGAGCGAGCGTGGCCTCGGCTTCGGAAAGGTTTCCGGCCGTGGCGACGGAGAAGCGCTTCTTGGGGAGGATCTCGCGGAGCGCTTTGCAGACGATCGGCTCGTCGTCGATAATGAGAATCTTTTCCAGCGACATCGCTGCGCCAAGGTAGGGGCGCGATTCCGGCAAAGTCAAAGCCTCTGAAGCATACTTGCGCCGGCACCCGCCTTTTCGCGACACGAACTCACGAACCCCACGCCGCCTGCCACAAAAAAACGACGGCGCAGCGGGCGCCGTCGTTGCGAAAGAGGAGAAATGTGGCCGGATCAGTCGGCTTCGTCGCCGGTGTCACCCGGCTGTGCGACGAGCAACTCCGCCAACCTGCGGACGATCGGCTCCGGTGGATAGCCCGGATCGGAGGCGAGCGACCGACCGAGTTCGACCACGTCCGAACGAACCGCCGGCTGCTGATCCAGCGCCTGGCGCAGGCGGCCAAGAGAGTCGGCACTGAAACGATCGGTCTCCTCGGGTCCCCGTTGAGCCGGACGTGGCACGGCGACGGGAATACCGCCGATGTGGGGAGTGGAACCGGTGCGGTTGGTGGAATTGATCATGATGTTGGGTGCTTTCTAGTACGGAGAGACCGCACAGATTTCAATCGGCCCGAGTCTGCGGAACTTTAGCGGGCACCGGGGGCGGACGCCCCGGCAAACAGCTGCAAAGGTCGGTAAATACATAGGCGGCAAAGCGCCGCGGACTCTGCAAACCCGCCGGCCCGACATCCACCGCATCGCGCCCACCGCCGGCGGCGTGGCGCCGGGCCGAGTTGGCTACGGCCGGCACGCGCGCGTCGTAGAGGGTGTCAAACGCCCACAGCACCGCATGCGTCGCATCGCCACTGACCAACTTCGCGCGCACCCCGAGCGCCAGCGGTGCGTATGGCTGGTAGTGCGTGACCTCCACGAACAGCACCGCATCGGGCGCGTGCTCCCGCGCGATCCGCTCAAACAGTCCGGCCGGCAGCGGCTCGGTGGACTTCACCGTCGCCCGCCCTCCGACCGCGCATAAAAGACCGCTGTCCACCGCGACGACCTCGAACCGCGCCGTCGCCAGCAGCGCCGCCGTCAAAGCCTCCCGGAGCGGTTCCGCGCTCTCGGCCGAGAGGCCGTCCACACCGGCCAGCGGCAACACCGCGACGCGCCGAACTTCGGCGGGCATGATCGAGACGCCGTTGAAATTCGTGGGCCGGAAGAACGGCCCCCCACGCCAATCGACGGAGACGGTAGGCGTGGATTGGCAGCCGGTCGCCACCATCAGGACCGATACCGCTCCGAACGCCATGGCCAAGCTGGCACCGGCCAATCGGGAACGACAGGAGCTGGCTGCACGGTTGAACATCGGACGCACGCTCATGCCGCCATCATCGGTCCCTTTTGGCAAAAGCTAAATCCCTATGCCAGCCCGGGGGAAACACCCTGCGCGGCACCGGCGTTTCACTCTTAAGAATCCCGCCCCGGCAACCGATAGCTTCCGGCAGCGCGCAGCGGTTCCGGCTCGCTTGCGTGTAACAACTTTTTTCCACCGATGTCCGCCTCTCCCGCACCAACCAGCCGCCGCTATACCGACGAGGAACTCGATCGGCGGATCGAAGGCTGCCCCAAGCTCGCTTCGCTCAAGAGCATCAACCGCGCACTGACCGAATTGGTAAACTCCGAACAGGGGCTCAACTCGCAGATCGCCGAAATCATCCGCCGCGATCCGTCGCTCACCGCCCGTCTGCTGCGCCTCGTCAACTCCGTCTACTTCGGCCTCGCCACCAAGGTGAACAACATCGAGGAAGCGGTCTTCTTCCTCGGCCTGCGCCAGATCCGCGAACTCGCCACCGCGACACCCGTCATCGAGGAACTCGAGAAGCTGCACCGTAACTGGCCCACCGTAAACTGGAAGGACCTGTGGAAGCACAGCATCGGCTCCGCGATCATGACCCGCGAGATCCTCGCCACCACCAGCCTGATGATCGACGACGACACCGACTACATCGTCGGCCTCCTGCACAACGTCGGCAAAGTCGTCATCGCCTACGCCTTTCCCGAGGAGTTCAAGGAACTCCTGGCCTTCCAGGGCCGCAGCCCGACAGAAGTGGTCGCCTTCGAGCGCGAACTCCTCGGTCGCGACCACGGCCAGATCGGCGCCCGGTACCTGCAATGCCACCGCCTCTCCGCCGAGATCGTCGAGAGCGTGCAGTTCCACAACTCCCCGGAACGCGCCCCGCACCACTCGCTGCTCGCCAGCGCTGTCCAACTCGCCGACCGGCTCGTCTGCTACGCGGGCATCCCCGGTGGCCTGGAGAACATCCCGCCCCCCGAAACTGACTCGTGGCTCGAACTCGACGGCTGGAAGATCCTCTTCGGCTCCAGCGAACGCGAGACCACCCTCGCCCGGGCCTCCATCCTCAACAAGCTGCAACGTCTCCCCGGTCTGCTCCAAGGTCTCGTCTGACGGTTCACGCCTCCCATCATGCCCAAGACCAGCCGAAGACCCCTCTCCTCCCCCCCGCCGGAGAAACCGCCCGCGGCCCCGCGGTCCGCGGCCGCACCTCGCGGCGAGGGCGGACCGGCCGGCTGGATCGGCTCGTTCGACAAACTCTTCCCGTCCTCAACCGATGTGGCGTGCTTCCGCGATCCCAGCGGGGCCATCATCGACATCAGTGAAGCCTTCCTTGCGAAATTCGGCCGCCGCCCCGACCGCTGGCTCGGCGTGCCGTTCGACCAGATTGTCCATCGCGAGGACCACATCGCTCTCGACCGTGCCCAGCCGCATCTGGCCGGTCCGCCCTTCCAGGCGAACACCGAAGTGCGTTGCCGGACACTCCAAGGCTGGCGCTGGATGCTTTGGGAGGAATCGTGCTGCCGCGATACCACCGGCCAGATCGTCGCCATCCGCGCCGTCGGCCACGATGTCACGCGTCGGCACATGGCCGAGGAACAATCCTACATCCTCGCGCAAGCGATGGAGCAGAGCCCCATCGCCACCGCCATCGCCGACCCCGACGGCCACGTCCGCTACGTCAACGCCCGTTTCACCGAGTGCGTCGGCGCGAGCTTGGAAACGCTGCTGGAGCGCAACGAGCGCATCTTCCGCGACGCGCATCCGACGGAGGAGGCCTATGAGGCGTTCCTCGGCCAGATCCGCGGCGGCCACCCGTGGCGCGGCGAGGTCTCCACCCTCGCCCCCGATGGCGCCCCCCGGTGGGAGTTCGTCCAGGTCTCCGCCATCCGCAATCCCGCCGGCGCCGTCACGAATTTCCTGATGCTCCGCGAGGACATCACTGAACGCAAGACCCTCGAGTCGCAACTCCGTCAGGCCCAAAAGCTCGAGAGCATCGGCACCCTCGCCGGCGGCATCGCGCACGACTTCAACAACCTGCTCTCCGTCATCAACGGCTACTCCGAGCTCCTGCTCTCCCGCCCCGACAACGATGAGAAGGCCCAGCGCTTCCTGGGCGAGATCTTCAAGGCCGGCCAGCGCGCCGTCGGCTTGGTCCGCCAGATCCTCACCTTCAGCCGCAAGGTCGAGACGCTTCTCGCCCCGGTCGAGCTCAACCAACTCATCCGCGAACTTGCCGGCATGCTCCAGGAGACCTTTCCCCGCACGATCGTCTTCGACTTCCAGCTCGCGCCCTCCTTGCCCGCCCTCATGGCCGACCAGAACCAGGTGCAACAGATCCTGATGAACCTGTGCGTCAACGCCCGCGACGCCATGCCACAAGGCGGCACGCTCACGCTGATCACCGCGACGGTCCCCGGCCGCGAGCTCCTCCACATCGGCGGCGATCCCACCCGCACCTACCAGTGCGTCCACGTCAAGGATACCGGAGTGGGCATTCCTCCGGCCGTGCAACAGCGGATCTTCGAACCCTTCTTCACCACCAAGGAGAAGGGCAACGGCACCGGTCTCGGTCTGGCCGTGGTCGAAGGCATTGTTTCCCGGCACGGCGGGCTCATCGGCCTGCGCAGCGCCCCGGGCGAGGGCAGCGTCTTCTCGATCTACCTCCCCGAGATCACGCCGAACGCAGCACCGACGGCGCTGCGACCAATCGCCACAACCTCCCGCCGCTCCACCGGCCGGATTCTCATCGTCGAGGACGAGGAAAGCCTGCGCAACCTCACCCAAGGTGTGCTGGAAGCCCGCGGTTTCACCGTGCGCACCGTCGACGACGGAGCCAAGGCGCTCGACTTCCTCGATCACCATGCGGCTGAAATCGATTGCGTGATCCTCGACGTGAACATGCCGCGGCTCAACGGCATCTCTGTTTTCCAGGTGATTCGGCAGAAGCACCGCGACATCGGGGTCATCGTCGTGAGCGGCTACCTCTCCGCCGAGATCAAGCAGCAGTTCCTCGACCTCGGACAACAGGTCTTCATCCACAAGCCGTTCCGCGTGGACGACATCATCACCAAGGTCCAGCAGGTCCTCGCCGCCCGTCGTACCGCCTAGAGCCGATGCGCCGTCCCTCCTCCAGTCCAGTCTGCCTCGTCCCCGGAATTCGCCGGTGGGCACTGCTGGTGGCGACCGCGGCGGTCCTTGCGCCGGCTCTTTGCGCGATGCCACCGGCCCACCGCCCGCCGCTTGGCTCCCGGCTGCTCCTTTCGGCCTTCCCGCCGGCCGACCCAGGCTATCTGCCGCTGGTCGGCACGCCTCCACTTCGGTTTGCCGAAGCGCCACCACAACCGACCGGCATTCGACCACCGCCGGTCGTGCTCTACGCTCCGCCCCCGCCGCGGCCCGATGCCTCCGCGACTCTCGTGGCGGCAACCACTCCGCCGGCGCCGACGCCCCCCGAGCCCACCATCGCGGATCGCCCCCCACCGCCGGTGAAGCCGGAGGACTTTCTCCCCTATTTCCAGCTCAACGACGGCACCCCCGGCTCCGCGCCCGAGGGCCTCCACTTCACTCCGGCCCAACCCGCCAGTCGGGCAGAATTCCACCAGAAATGATCATCATGCGCTTGGCCCTTCTCCTTGCGTGCGTCTGCGGCTGTACCGTCGCTGTGGCCTCCACGCCAAGCACCGACGCCGAGGGCCACGCCCCCCCCACGGTGATGCTACAACCGGCGAGCGATGCCGCGCTCCCGCCCGACCAGATCGCCCAGAGCCTGCTCGTCCTCGCCAAACGCATGCGCGAACGCAACGACGTGGACTCCGCCGAGACGGCCTACGTCGAGATCCTCAACTCCCCCGTCAGCAACGAGGTCACCCAGGATGCGCTTCTCGCCTATGCTGAGCTGCTCCGTAGCACCGGACGCGACACCCGTGCCGCCGCGATCTACGAAAAGTTCGTCGCCACGTTTCCCGGCACCGCGCGGACGCCGATGGTTCTCATCCAGCTCGGCCGCACCCTGCGCGACATGGGAGCCTTCAGCCTCGCCCAAGCCCGTTTCTACGCCGTCCTCAACTCGACCCTCGCCATAACTCCGGAGAACATCCAGCGGTACCGCGATCTTGCGCAACTGGCCAAGTTCGAGATCGCGGAAACCTACTACCAGCAAGGCGACTATGCCTCGGCCGGGAAGTTCTTCGGGCGGATCAAACTGCTCGATCTGCCGGCGGAGGACCGGGCCCGGGCCATCTTCCGCGAGGCCTACGCCTTCTTCCTCGATGGAAAACTCGAGCAGGCGGTCGTCTCCCTCCGCGCCTTCCTGGAGAACTACCCGCTCCACCCCTCGATGCAGGAAGGCCGTTACCTGCTTTGCATCGCCCTCCGGCGCCTCGGTCGCACCCAAGAAGCTCTCACGGAGACACTCACCCTGCTGCGCACCGCCCAATCCAAGGCCGACACCGATCGCGAAGTCTGGAGCTACTGGCAGCGCCGCACCGGCAACCAACTCGCCAACGACTTCTATGAACAGGGTGATTTCAATTCCGCCCTGACAATCTATCAGACGCTGGCCGAGTTGCGGTCCGATCCCGCATGGCGCTGGCCTGCGCTCTACCAGATCGGCCTTTGCTACGAACGGCTCCGCCAGCCGGATCGAGCCGCCGCAGCCTATCGCGACATCCTGGCCGAACATGATGCCGCCGAGAAAACCAAGACGGTGCCGAATGGCCCGACCGGCGAGGTCCACCAGATGGCGGCGTGGCGTTTGGGCCAGATCGATTGGTCCGGCAAAGTCACGAGCTCCGTAACAAATTTCGCGATGCAGCGCTCCGGGGCAGCGGCACCTGCGGCCGTGCACTAGAGCGATCTCGTAAACCTGTAGACAGGCCGCGGTGCGACCGACATCTCTGACCGGGCTCGCCGCCTCCGGCGACAGCTGAAGGCGAACCGCCCTGGCTTCAGCCGGCCAAACAACAGCTCTGCGCAAAACTATGCAGTCCACCACGGCGCATGTGCGTTTTCATCCATCATTGAACAAAAACGCGCAGCACCTTGTGCATCTTGCGCCCCGCGCACCAGCATAGCTAGTTTGTGCTCTACAAAAAGCACAAGCCGGGCCTAGATGCGGCCATGCGCGAAGTCTTGGAGCGTCATCAGCGAATCTGCGACGATCTCTACCAACTGTCCCTCGACGAGAATCAATTTCTCCTCGAGCACAAGCGCCCCTTCGGCAGCGATCTCCTCGAGCGACGACAGGCCTTGCTCGACCAACTCACCACCAATCTCGACGCACTGAAACAGGCGCTGGCGCCGGCACCCGGCGACGCACGGGCGATGGCCGAGCTGAAGGAGAAGGTGCGGCAACGCATCCTCCAAATCATCCATCTTGATCGCGAAAACGAGAAGCTGATCCTCCGCTTCAGTCTCCAGAGCCGCGGCGGTTCGCTGACGACAGCGCCCAAAGCACCCGCCCCCGCCTCCGGCAGCATCGCCCGACTCTACGGCAAGGTCCTGCCGCCAGGCTCGCACTGAGGCGAAAATCCGCGGCGGCAGGCCTCATGCGATTCCGCACCCGGCGCCGCGAACGGTCCGATGCGGGGCGTCGCGCGCGGGCAAGTAATCCGCCTCCCCCTAAAACAAAAAACGCCAGCCCCCACGGGCTGGCGTCTGAAGCTGTATCCTAAGACCGGAATCAGGCAGTCGGAACCGACTGGATGGTCTTGAGGATGCGACCGGC
>JAEXPL010000124.1 GCA_023446865.1 Verrucomicrobiota bacterium
TTGCCGGCAGGTTGGTGGGGCCGCGCGACCGGCTCGCCCGCGCGATCGAGCAGCTCGCCTGCGACGGATGGGTCGTCCGGGCCGAGTCGCGCTATGAGCTGACGGACGCCGGCCGCGCCCGCGGGCGGCACCTGCTGCGCTCGCCCCGGTTGTTGGAGACGCAGCTCGCGCGCGAGACGGGCCTCGCGCCGGAAAAATGGCACACGCGGGCCGATCGCGCCGAACACGAGCTTTCCCCGGCCGACGCCAACGCGCTCGCCGATGCGCTCGGCAACCCGCGTTTCGACCCGCACGGCGATCCGATCCCCGATCGCGACGGGCGTTTCGCCGCCGCTGCGGCGCCGACTCTCCTCGACTGGCCGGAGGCGCAGCCCGCGGTGGTGGTCCACCTAGAGGACGAACCGCCGGCGCTCTACGCCGCGGTGCATCGCGCGGGTCTTGCGCCCGGCTCGCTCGTCCGCGCCGTGCGGCGACATACCGACCGCGTCGAACTCGAGGTCGACGGACGCTGGCTGGCGTTGAGTCCGGCCGAGGCGGAGCTGGTGCATGTGGCGGCGACCGCGGTGGCGCGCGTCGGCGCGGGGCGGCGACGGCTGGGCGACCTTCAGCCCGGCGAGACCGCGGTGGTCGCCGGTCTCTCGCCGGTGATTCGCGGACGGGCGCGGCAACGCCTGCTCGACCTCGGCCTCGTGCCCGGCACGCGGATCGAGCGGGAGTTCACCGCGGCGCTGCGCAGCCCGATCGCGTTTCGGGTGCGCGGCACGCTCGTGGCGTTGCGCCGCGAACAAACGGAGCAGGTGCTCATCGAGGCGGAGGCGAAACCGTGAGCATCGTACCAAACACTCCCGAGGCCGTCCCGAAGCTTTCGCCGGCGTGCGAGGCGTGCCCTTCGCGGCGCACGGCGCTGAAGCGGCTCGGCGTGCAGCCGGGCGAGGCGGACTTCGTCGTCGCGCTTGCGGGCAACCCGAACACCGGCAAGAGCACCGTCTTCAACGCCCTCACCGGCCTGCGGCAGCACACCGGCAACTGGCCCGGCAAGACCATCGCGCGCGCCGAGGGTGCGTTCGCCTACCGCGACAAGCGCTACCGGCTGGTTGATCTGCCCGGCACGTATTCGCTTCTCAGCGCCTCGGCCGACGAGGAGGTCACGCGCAACTTCATCCTTTTCGGCCGGCCGGACGTGACGGTGGTCGTCGTCGACGCCACGGCGCTCGAGCGCAACCTGAACCTCCTCCTGCAGGTGCTGCAGATCTCCGACCGCGTGGTCGTGGCGCTCAACCTCATCGACGAGGCGCGGGCACACCGGGTCGAGATCGACGAGCGTCAGCTCGCGCGCGAACTCGGCGTGCCGGTGGTGCCATGCGCCGCGCGGCAGGGCGAGGGGCTCCCCGAGCTGCTCGAGGCCGTGGCGCAGGTGGCCACGGGCGAGACGCAGTGCCGCCCGCCGTCGCTGCGGCTGGCGTTGCCGGAGCTGGAGGACGCGATCGTGGCGGTCGCGGCGAAACTCGCGACGGCGTTTCCGGGTCTGCCGCAGCGCGACTGGATCGCCCTGCGCATGCTCGCCGGTGAGCGCGGTCTGCTCGATGCCGCGACCGACGGCCGCCTGGCCGAGCTCGCCGCCGGCGGCGACGCCGCGCTTGGCGAAGTCACCGCCCACGGCGGTGCGGAGCCGCTTCCACGCCCCGAGACTGCGCCCGCGGTGGAGGCCGCGCTGGCGGAGGTGGAGCGGCTGCGCTGGCGGTTGCCACCGAATCTCCATGACACCTTGACGGAGGCGATCTACGGCCAGGCCGGACGCATCGCCGACGGCTGCGTGCGCCGCGAGGGCCACTCGGCGCGGCTGGTGTGGCAGAGCCGGATGGACCGCTGGCTCACCGGAGCGTGGACCGGCTTCCCGCTGATGATGGCGCTCTTTGCGGTGATCCTGTGGGTGACGATCTCGGGCGCCAACGTGCCCTCAGGCTGGCTCGCGAGCCTGCTCGTCGACCACGGCCACACGTGGCTGCGGGAGGCGCTGGTCGCGCTCGCGGCGCCGGCGTGGGTCGTGGGCCTGCTCGCCGACGGCGTGTATCTCGCCACCGCGTGGGTCATCAGCGTGATGCTGCCGCCGATGGCGATCTTCTTCCCGGTGTTCACGCTGTTGGAGGATCTTGGTTACCTGCCGCGCGTGTCGTTCAACCTCGACCGGATGTTCCAGGCGGCCGGCGCGCACGGCAAGCAGTCGCTCACGCTCGCGATGGGCTACGGCTGCAACGCCGCCGGCGTGGTGGCGGCGCGGATCATCGACTCGCCGCGCGAGCGGTTGATCGCGATCGTCACGAACAACTTCGCCCTCTGCAACGGCCGCTGGCCCACGCAGATCATGCTCGCGACGGTGTTCATCGGCGCGCTGGCGCCGCAGCGTTGGAGCGGGCTGGTCGCGGCGACGATGGTCGCGGGGATCATGATGCTTGGGTTCCTGCTCTCGCTGGCGTCGTCGTGGCTGCTGAGCCGCACGGTGCTGCGCGGCGAGGCGAGCTTCTTTAATCTCGAGTTGCCGCCATACCGTCCGCCGCAGATCTGGCGCACACTCTACACGTCGTTGATCGACCGCACGCTGTTCGTGCTCTGGCGCGCGATCGTTTTCGCCGCCCCGGCGGGCGCGGCGATCTGGCTCGTCGGCAACGTCCATCTCGGCGGGCGGCCGATCGCGTTGTGGTTGATCGAGGGCATGGACCCGGTGGGCCTCGCGCTCGGGCTCAACGGCGTGATCCTGCTCGCCTACATCGTCGCGATTCCGGCCAACGAGATCGTGATCCCGACGGTGCTGATGCTCACGTCGCTGGTCACTGGTGTGGCCGGGGCCGGCGCGGGTGTGATGTTCGACGCCGATGGGAACGCGTTGCGCACCATCCTCACCGCTGGCGGCTGGACGACGCTCACCGCCGTGTGCCTGATGCTCTTCAGTCTCTGCCACAACCCGTGTTCGACCACGCTGTGGACGATCTACAAGGAGACGCGCAGCGCGAAGTGGACCGCGGTATCGGCACTGCTGCCGATCGTGATCGGCGTGGCGCTGTGCGCGGGTACGGCGGCGGTGTGGCGCTGGGTGCAGTGAGCGGTGGGTCGCAGGCAGTGAACGGTGGACAGTAGACTTTGGCCCGTTGCGGTGGGCCAGGGGCGTCCAGTCGGAGACTGGACCTACGGGGTGAGCAGGCCGGTGCGATGGCGAGGTGGCACGGAAGAATGGATTCGCCTTGGCGGCCTGCCGTTGGCTCCATCGGGCCGCAACCCGAACCAACCCCAGACCCGTTACCACCATGTACCACATCGCCGTCAAAGGAGTGCAGCAGGGCCCGATCACCGAAGCCGAGGTGCGTGAGAAGATCGCGCGCGGCGAACTGCAGGCCGCCGACCTGTGCTGGCGCGAAGGCTGGGCGGGCTGGAAGCGGATCGAGGAGGCTTTTCCGAGCGGCGGTGCTTCCGTGCCGCCGCCGTTGGCACCGGCAGCGCCGCAGGCCAGCGAGGCCAATCCGTTCACCGGCACGCCGAAACGGTGCGGACTGGCGACGGTGAGCCTGGTTTGTGGCATCTGCACGCTGGTGCTCTTTCCGCTCTTCATTCTGTTCATGATCCCGGCGATCGTTTGCGGGCATGTGGCGCAGTCTCGGATCAAGAAGGCGAAGGGGGCGCTGGTCGGCGGCGGCATGGCGCTCGCCGGCCTGATCATGGGCTACATGGGTGTCGCGGTCGTCCCGGTGGCGGGGCTGATGGCGGCGATGGCGATCCCGGCCTTCCAGAAGGTACGGGAGCAGTCGGTGAACAAGACGATGGACAACGACGCCCGGCAGATCGCGGCGGCGGCACAGCAATACTTTCTGGAGACCGACAACAAGCAGGTCGCCATCACCTACGATCGCACGACCGGCACGGTGGGCGGCCCGCTCGCCCAGTACATCAAGCAGCTTGGCAAAGGCTACACGACGTTCCCGAGCGAGCTGACATCGGAGGGTGGGTTTGAGCTGGCGCATCCGAACGCCGGCCCGCCCCACGGCTACGACGCCGAGGGCAAGCGGCAGTACTGAGTGGCGCTTCGCGCCGAACGGTGACTGCGGTCGAGAGCCGAGCGTCGAGGGACGAGCGCTGAGCCGGCGTCTCCGGCGGGCCACGTTATATCCCAGACACGCCCCAACAGACTGACGGACGCTTCCTCGACACCCCGAGGGATTTGCCGCGCGTACGGACGGCGGCGGAGCGCCGTCCCTACCACATCAGTCCAACGCGCGGGTTTTCTTAGGCGGAGGCCGCAGAACGCCGGTGCGGGTGGCGGCGTGCGCGGGTCGGGGCTACTGTACAGGGCTTTCCGACGGAGCGCCCTCGCCTACCCAACCCCACGGAGGTCGCCATGCTACTTCATTCCAGGTTCTGGTGGATCGTTCTGCTTATTGTCGTGTTTCTGCTTCTCGCCACGGCGGTCGGGGCGAAGGAGCCAACGCCGGCTCCGAGTCCGGCCGCGAGCGCGCCGGTGTCGCCACCGGCCGAGGACGGCGCCGCCGGCCCGCGGCCGGGCCTGCTGCTGCTGACCAACCTCCTGCTGCACGTGGTGGCGACGGTGGTGGGCCTGCGCATCGGGATGAAGGTGTTCTACGAGAGCGCGATGTTTGGCGGCTTCTGCGGGATCGTGGCCATCGACGCGGCGGTGGTGGCGGGGATGCATCTCGCCGGGCCGCTCTGCAGCGGGTTTTCGGCGCTGCTCGGGCCGCAGGTGGTGGTGACGGCGCTGGTGATGGTGGTGACGCTGCATCATTTCGGGTTCACGAAGGACCGGATGACGGTGATCCCGGCGGTGCTGATGGCGAAGGCGGTCGGTTTCTTCGCGGAGGTGGTGCTGCGGATGCTGTTCCTCGAGGCGATGGGGCGGTACCTCGGCCGGGCCGGTTGAGAAGTGCCGAGCGCCACGCGTGGACCGACGACGGCGAAGGCGGTGCACGTTTTTCTCGCCGGAGCGCGGCGGGCCTGCCAGAGGTTGCGCGATGGCCAGCACCGGAAAACTCGCGGAACGTCGTACCGTCGACATGCGCCTCCTCGGCGAATGGGTCGAGCCGGGCAGCCGCGTGTGCGAGCTGGGCTGCGGGCGCGGCGTGCTGCTCGAGTATCTCGTGCAGACACGGCAGGTCTTCGCCGTGGGCGTGGACCTCGATGTCGACAAGGTGGCCGCCTGTGTGAAGCGCGGCGTGACGGCCTACCAGGGCGACATGACGAAATTCCTGCGGGCGCTGCCCGACGCGTATTTCGACCGCGTGATCTTCTCCCGCACGATCGAGGAGCTGGCGAAGCCGGCCGAGGTGCTGCGCGAGGCCCTGCGCGCGGGCAAGTGCGTGACGGTGGGGTTCGTGAACCACGGGTACTGGAAGAACCGTATCGGTGCGCTGCGCCACGGCGGGCGGCTACGCAACGAGGTCTACACGACCGACTGGGCGGAGACGCGCCCGACGAATCCGCTCTCGGTGGCCGACTTCGAGGCGTTCTGCGCGAAGGAGGCTATCAGGGTGGCCCGGCGCGCCGTGTTGCGTGGCGACTGGGAACGGCCGTGCGGCTTCCTCCCGAACCTCCGCGCCGGCTACGCGATGTACGAGCTGACGCGGTAGGCGGGGCGCGAAAAGACCCGGAGCAAGACTATCTGGGACTCAGGAAGCCAGGAACGGACGGGCGTGGTGGACTCAGTCGTGCCGGCTGCCGGCCGGGATGGGCTTGGGGGCGCGATCCGGCGCGGCCGCCGGGCGGGCGCCCTGTCGCCGTTCCGTGGAAACGATGGGTGGGCGATCGCCGGCCTGTTCTGGCGCACCAGAGCCGCGGACGACTCCGACGAGATCCTCGACGAGCGAAGAGATCTCGTGGGCCTGGGCGGAGAGTTCCTCGGCGGCGCTGGCGGACTCCTCGGCGTTGGCGGCGTTGCCCTGGACGACGGACTCGAGCCGGCCGGTGGAGTCGGAGATGGTGCCGATTTCCTTGGAGAGATGTTCGGAGGCGGTGGTGATGGACTGGACCTTCTCGCCGATCACGGTGGCGGTCTCGACGATGGCCTCGAAGTTGTCGTTCACGCCCTGGATGCCGCTGCCGGCCTGGCGGATGAGGCCGATGTTGGCATCGAGTTTCACCTGGGTGGTGCGGGCGGCCTCGGCGGCGCGGCCGGCGAGGTTGCGCACTTCCTCGGCGACGATGGCGAAACCGGCGCCGGCCTCGCCCGCGCGGGCGGCCTCGACGGCGGCGTTGAGGGCGAGGATGTTGGTCTGGAAGGCGATCTCGTCGATGGTCTTGATGATCTTTCCCATCTCGCCGCTTTCGGCGACGATGCGGTTCATCGCCTGGGTCATCTCGACGATGGCACGCAACGACTGGCCGGTCTTCTCGATGTTCTGCTTCATCAGCGCATCGGCGCCGTTGGTGAGCTGGGCGACTTCGGTGCCGCGGGTGGTCATGCCCTGGAGGCTCTGGGCGGTGCTGGATAGCGCGGCGGCCTGGCTGCTTGCCCCATCGGCGACCTGCTGGCCGGCATCGGCAATCATGCCGGCAGCGCTGAGGACTTGCGCGGAGCCGGCCTTGAGGGAATCGGCGATGCGGATGAGCTGCACGGAGAGCGCGCGGGCGGTGCCAAGCCAGAAGAGGGCGGCGACGAGCGTGGTGCCGAGGAGAACCAGCAGGATGTGCCGGGTGCCGGCGCGGCCGATGGCGCCGAGCTTGACCGGTGCGGCCATGAACTCGTCCTCGTAGGAGCCGGCGCCGATCACCCAGTCCCACGCGGGGAAATAGGCGACGCGGGCGATCTTCTTGCGCGGAGCCGGGTCGTTGGGGTTCTTCCAGCTGTACGCGATCTCCGCGGTCTGGCCGGAGGGGGCGGCCTTACCGGCGGCGATGATCTCGCGGATGACCAGGCGGCCGTCGGCGTCCTTGGTGTCCGAGACGTTCTGGCCGTCGCGGGCGCCGTTCTGGGAAACGATGTAGTTGCCATTCGAATCCAGCACGAAGGTGTAGCCGGTGGTGCCGACCTTGGTGGCGATGATCTGCTGGCGCAGGCTGGCGACGCTCTGCTCCTTGATGCCGACGAAGACCATGCCGAGCAGCTGGCCGTTGCGATCGGTGAGGGGCGCGTAGGCGGTGAGGTACCAGGCGTCGACGACGAAGGCGCGGCCGGTGTAGCGCTGGCCGCCGAGGATCGCGGCGACGACGGGATTGCGCTGGCCGTCGGGCGTGCGGGCGGGGATGTAGGTGCCGATGGCGCGGCGCCCCTCGCTCTGGACGGTGGTGGCGACGCGCAGCATATCGCCGGCGTCGTTCATCTTCTGGAAGACGGTGACGGCGCAACCGCTCTGGCCGGCGATCTCATCGACCACGGGCGCGAGGGTGGCGGGGTCGGTGTGTTGCCCGAGCCATTGCCCGCCGATCTCGAGCGGCGGCAGCGTGACGGTGGTGGCCTGTTTGGTGAACTGGTCGACGGCCTGCCACTCGACCTTGGCCGTTCCGAGGGCGGGGTGACCGGCGCGATCGATCGTGGTGCGCGCCACGCGGAGGGACGTGGCCAGCATCTGCTCGAGCGTGTCCTGTTGGGCGACACACATTGCGAGCACGCCCTTGGCGATATGGTCGAGGTCGGCGTGCGCGAGCGCCTGGCTCTCGGCGACGGCGACGGCCGTCATGCGGCCGTTCTGGCGGTAGACCAGCGCGGCGATCACGAGGAGCGGTCCGGCGGTGAGGGCGAGCCCGGCGCAGAGCATGCGGCTGCGCAGCGAGAGGCGGGAGAGGAGGTTCATGGCGGGACCTCAGCGGCCTTCCGTGATGGAGAAGATCGAATCGAGCTTCATCTCGCGGAAGAGGTGGTAGATCGGGGAGGGCACGCGCACGAGGGCGAGCACGGCGCCGTGGATGGCGAGGTCCTTGTAGAAGACCAGCAGCTTGCCGATGCCGGCGCTGCCGATGTGGGAGACGCCGGCGAAGTCGATCTCCACGCGCTGCGGCACGGTGAGGGCGACGTCGCGGAGGCGCTTCTTGAGCTCCTCGGCGGCGAGTTCGTCGATCTCGCCCTGGAGGACGAGGCGCACGGTGTGGTTGTCGCGGGTGATGGCGATGTTCATGGTCTGGTCTGGTTGGCGGTTGAAAGGTGGGGTGTGTTCCAAAGATCGAGACGCGGGAGCGGGCTGCGACCGGCAAGGGGGGCGAACGTCTTTTCATCCCCGAAGTGCATGGTGAGGTGGCGGCCGGAGTCGGACCACCGGGCCTCGTC
>JAEXPL010000129.1 GCA_023446865.1 Verrucomicrobiota bacterium
CCCCTGAACCATGCCCGTCCCCCTCCGTTCCCTCGTCGAACGCCTCGCCTCGCTGCGCCTCACCGTCGCGCTGCTCATCCTGAGCATGGTCATCGTCGTCATCGCGACGCTCGACCAGGTCAACCTCGGCATCTGGGCCGTGCAGGCGAAATACTTCCGGTCGTTCGTCGTCTTTCAGCACATCCCCGGCACCGGGCTCTCGGTCCCGTTCTTCCCCGGCGGCTACCTGATCGGCGGCGCCCTGCTCCTCAACCTCCTCTGCGCCCAGTTCCTCCGCTTCACGCTCACTTGGCGCAACCTCGGCCTCCACCTCACCCACTTCGGCATCATCCTCCTGCTCGTCGGCGAACTCGTCACCGGCCTGCTCTCCGTCGAGAGCCACCTGACGCTGGATACCGGTGAGACGCGCAACTACGCCGAGGCGGCCTTCGCCCGCGAACTGGCCATCGTCGACATCACCGACCCCGGCTTCGACCAGGTCTGGTCGGTGCCGCTGGCCCGCCTGGCCCGCCGCGAACCGATCACGCTCCCCGGCTGCCCGCTCACGATCATCCCCGTCGCCTTCCACGAGAACGCCAACTTCGCGATGCGCAGCGACGCCCCCAACGCCCCCGCCTCGCCCGCCACGCTCGGGTTCGGCGCCCAGGTTGTCGTGCAACCCGCCGAGCCCACCTACAAGCCCAACGAGGAGAACGCCCCCACCACCTTCGTCGAGATCCGCGGCCCCGACGGCGTCGTCGGCACGATGCTCGCCACGCTGGCCATCGAACGCGCGCAGGAGTTCAGCGCCGGCGGCCGCACCTACACCGTCGCCCTGCGCCGTACGCGCATCACCTTCGACTTCTCGCTCACGCTCGTCGAGTTCCGCCACGACAAGTATCCGGGCACCGAGATCCCGCGGAATTTCTCCAGCCAGGTCCGCCTCCGCTCCGCCGACGGCAAGGAGGACCGCGAGGTCCGCATCTTCATGAACAACCCGCTGCGCCACGGCGGCTACACGTTCTACCAGTCCGGCTTCAAGAACAACGACCGCACCACCGTCCTCCAGGTCGTGCGCAACCCCGGCTGGCTCCTGCCCTACATCGCCTGCGTGATGTCCGGCTTCGGTCTCCTCTACCACTTCGGCCTCAGCCTCGTCACCTACCTGCTCCGTCGCCGCGCCGGCGCGACCGCCAACGCCACCGCCTGACCCGCGCCCCCCGATGAAACGCTCCCTTCCCTTCCTCGCCGGTCTCCTCGCGCTGCTCGCCGTCGCCTTCACGCTGCGCCTGCCCTCCAACCCCGACGCCTTCGACACCGAGGGGTTCGGCCGCCTGCCCGTCCTCGTCAACGGCCGGCTCAAGCCCCTGGATACCGTCGCCCGCACCTCCCTGCTGGTCATCCAGAACCGGCAGCGGGTGAAGACCCTCGCCGGCGCGGCGCTCACGCCCAACCAGTGGCTGCTCGACGCCGCGTTCAAGCCCGACCTCGCCGACACCTACAAGATCTTCCGCATCGACAACAACGAGGTCCTCGCCCTCCTGCGCCTCACCACCGACGACGGCGACGGCGGCGTCCGCTTCTCCTTCAACCAGCTCAAGGACCACCTCGAGGATCTGGACCAGCAGGCCGAGCGCGCCAGCCGGCTCGAGGGCCCGAATCGCAACGCCTACGAGCGCGAGATCCTCAAGCTCCGCGAGCGCCTCGGCCAGTACATCGGCCTGCGTTTCAGCCTCCAACTGCCGCAAAGCGAGGACTTCGCCGCCGAGGTCCTCCGCTTCGAGCAGATCCTGCCCACTGCCCTCGCCGCTACCGAGGCGAAGATGGCCGGCAAGCCCGCCGACGAGCCGCTCGTGAAGGAGCTCGCCGCCTTCCTCAAGAAGTTCCAGCTGCTCAGCGCGCGAGCCACCATCCTCGCCATCCCGCCGCCCCCCGCCGTCGCCGACCCCAACGCGTGGTCGAATATCGGTGACTCGCTGCTCTCCGCCTTCGCCACCAGCCGTGTCGCCCAGCCCGTGCGCGACTACGCCGCCCTCGGCGCCGCCTGGCGTACCGGCGACGCCGCCACCTTCAACCGCGCCGTCGGCGCGCTTGGTGACCACCTTGTCGGCCGCGATGACCCGCGCCTCCCGCGCACCTCGCTCGAGTTCCGCTTCAACCACGCCCAGCCCTTCTACACCGCCTCGGCGATCTACGTCCTCGTGATCCTCATCGGCTTCGCCTCCTGGCTCGCGTGGCCCGACGTGCTGTCGCGCTGCGGCCTTTCCGTCTGCTTCGTCGCCTGGCTGCTCACCACCGCCGGCATCGTCGCCCGCATGTACATCGAGAGCCGGCCGCCGATCACCAACCTCTACTCATCGGCGCTCGGCGTCTGCTGGTTCGGCGTCGGTCTCGCCTTGGTTCTGGAGCGGGTCTTCCGCAATTCGATCGGCAACGTCGTCGCCGGTCTCCTCGGCTTCGTCACCCTCATCGTCGCCCACCACCTGCAGTTCTCCGGCGACACGATGGAGATGATGCGCGCCGTCCTCGACGACAACTTCTGGTTGGCCACCCATGTCGTCACCATCACGATCGGCTACGGCGCGTGTTTCGTGGCGGGAGTGCTCGCGATCGTCTTCGTGCTGCGCGGCGTGGCCACCCGCTCGCTCGACTCCACCACCGCCCAAGCCCTTACCCGCATGGTCTACGGCGCCGTCTGCGTCGCCACGCTCTTCAGCCTCGTCGGCACCGTTCTTGGCGGCATCTGGGCCGACCAATCGTGGGGCCGCTTCTGGGGTTGGGACCCGAAGGAGAACGGCGCGCTCGTCATCGTGATCTGGAACGCCGTCATCCTCCACGCCCGCTGGGGCAAGCTCGTGGGCAGCCGCGGCTTCATGAACCTCGCGATCTTCGGCAATTGCATCACCGCCGCGTCGTGGTTCGGCGTGAACATGCTCGGCGTCGGCCTGCACAGCTACGGGTTCATGGACTCGGCCTTCTTCTGGCTCTGCGTCTTCTGGAGCTCCCAGCTCGCGGTGATCGGGCTCGGCTGCCTCCCGGCCTCGGTCTGGCGCAGTCGCGCCGCACTGGCGGATTGAACGTGACCCGGTGCTTCAGCCCGGGCCGGCCGGCACTGCGCTCGCGCCCGGTGCGGGAACCTTATCCGCCGGGGCGGGCTGAAACGCCGCCCCACGTTCTGTCCTGCACGTCTCTTGCCGGCCCACCGCACGAAACCGGCAACTCCAGTCTTGCCCTCCGCTTCCTCGGCGTGCCCTCGTATCCGCCCGTTCGCGCCGAAACCGCATGACCGCCACGCCCCCCAGCCCCTCCCCTGAAAATCCGTGGTCGCAGCGTCGCTGGTTTCTCGTCCTCGGCATTCTGCTCGGGCTCTACGCGGTGCTGCTGCTCACCTGCCTCGGCGCCAACGCCGGCGGTTCCGACTCCTCCGGCTACCTCAACCAAGCCAAGCTCCTCGCCACCGGCCAAGCCACCGTTGCGCCCCGTGCATTGCCGGAACTGCCACCCACGGCCGAGCTCGACTTTCTCTACTCGCCCCTCGGTCTGAAGCCCACGGCCGACCACCGGCAACTAGTCCCCACCTACCCGCTCGGACTGCCGCTCTTGCTCGTGCTGGCACGCCCGCTGTTTGGCTGGGCGCAGGCCGCCAATGCCGTCGCGCTCGCCCATCTCCTTGCCGGAGTCGCCCTCCTCTATGCGTGGCTGCGCACCCTCGACTTCAGCCGGGGCTGGGCGTTGAGCGGGACCGCTTTGCTCGCCACCTCGCCACTCTACCTGCGAATCGGCACGCAGAACATGAGCGATGTGCCGGCGCTGGTCTGGTGCCTTGCCTCCGTCCTCGCCGCGTGGCGCGCGCCCAAGGCCGCCCGTTGGTCGTTCCTCGCGGGCTTCGCTCTCGGCGTCGCCGTGCTCATCCGCCCGAGCAATCTGGTGTTGCTCGCGCCGTTGGCTCTGATCGTCGGCCTTTCCTGGCGCCGCTGGATCGTCTTCGGGCTCGGCGGCGCGCCGTTGGCCTTGATCCAGCTCGCGCACAGCCACGCCGCGTACGGCGCGTGGTTGACGACGGGGTACGGCGCGGTCGGTGGCATGTTCTCCGTCGCCCATGTCTGGCCCTCCCTGCTCCAGTATCTGCGCTGGAGCGCGGTGCTCTTCAGTCCCGTCGCGCTGCTCGCCCTCGCGCTCCCCCGGTTCGGTCGCGCCGATCGCCGGCTCGCGCTCGTCCTGGCGGCCTGGATCACCGGCTTCTTCGGCTTCTACCTGTTCTACCCCTACACCGCCGAGGCCTGGTGGTTCATGCGTTTTGTCCTTCCCGCCGCACCGGCCCTGATCGCCGCCGGCCTGTGGCAGGCGCGCTCCTGGCCGTGGCTCCAGTCCAGCATCCGACTCCGCTACGCGCTCCTCGCCCTGGTGTTCGCCTTTGCCACCTTCTGGGATTTCCGGCTCAACGCCTTCAGCAGCGGCCGCACCGAATCGCACTACCCCGAAACAGCCGCCTGGGTGAAAGAACACCTCCCCGCCGATGCCGTGGTCTTCTGCATGCAGTACAGCGGCTGCCTCTTCTACTACACCGACTTCACCCTGCTGCGTTGGGACGCGTTTCCGCTCGAATCACTCGCCCGGGTTCAGTCGGCGATCAGCGCCAATCGCCGGCCGGTATACGCCGTCCTTTTCTCCTCCGAAAACCAGTCCGCGCTCGAGCGCCTCGGCGGTCGGTGGACGAAGATCGGCCAGGTGCGCTACGCCACGATCTGGCAGGCGGAGGACTTCCCGCCCGCCCAGCCGCTGCGCTGAACGCCAAACGCGCCGCCGTCTCGCCACGATCCCGCGTGCCCAAGTCGCCACGCCCATGGCGGGGCTGAAGCACCCCGCCACGAGCCGGAACTCACCCGCGCAGCAACTCTTCGGCGTGCTGCAACGCCGCCTTCGCCGTGCGGTCGCCGAGCATACGCGCCAGTTCGCTCACGCGTGACTGCTTCTC
Organism: Verrucomicrobiota bacterium; assembly: GCA_023446865.1. GTDB lineage: Bacteria > Verrucomicrobiota > Verrucomicrobiia > Opitutales > Opitutaceae > CAJCBL01. Next base: position 4,955 of record JAEXPL010000129.1, read on the forward strand.
CTCGTGGATCGCGCGGATCGTGACCTCCGCGCGCTCGCCGCTCTGGTCCTTCTCGACCACGAGATGATTCGCCGCCTGCGCGGCCACCTGCGGCAGATGCGTGACGCACAACACCTGATGTTTCTTCGCAATGCCGGCCATGCGCTCGCCCACGATCCGGCCGATCTCGCCGCCGACGTTGGCGTCGACTTCGTCGAAGACCAGCAGCGGCACGTTGTCGAGGTCCGCGAGGATGGTCTTCAACGCCAGCATCACGCGGGCGAGCTCGCCGCTCGACGCGATCTTGTGCAACGCGAGCGGTGCCTCGCCGACATTCGGCGAAAACAAAAACTCCGCCGCGCAATCGCCCGTCGGCCCCAGATCCGGCTCCGTCGTGAGCCGCACGGTGAAGTCCGCCTTCTTGAATCCGAGTTCCGCGATCCGCTTGGCGGCCGCCTTCGCGAGCTCGCGCGCCGCCTTCTCGCGGGAACTGCGCAGCTCGCGCGCGATCGCCAACGCCGCCGCCTTCGCCTGCGCGCTCTCCTTCTCCAGCCGCGCGATCGCGCCGGCCAGGTCGCCCTGCACCGCGAGGCGTTTGCGCATCTCGTCGGCCGCCGCGAGCACGGCCGAAACCGCGCCGCCATACTTCCGCTTGGCGTCGAGCCAGGCGTTCATGCGCTCGGTCAGCGCCTCCACCTGCTCCGGTTCGAAGGAGAAATCACCGCCGAGCGATTCGAACTCGCGCCCGAGATCCTCGACCTCGAACGAGAGCGCCGCCAACCGGTCGACGAGCGCCTTGCTCGACGGATCCAGCTGTTCGAGTTCGCGGCCCTCGCGCACAAGCGGCGCGAGTTTGCCGAGCAAGCCGTCGTCGCCGCTGAGGCCCTCGGCCACGGCGCGCGCCGCGTTGAGCAGCTCCTGGGCGCTGTTCATGCGCTGGAAATCGCGCTCCAGCGCCTCCACGTCCTCCTCGCTCAGCTCCAAACCGTCGATACTCTCGACCTCGCCGCGCAGGTAGTCGATCTGGTCGGGGGAAAGCTTCGTCTCGTGCGCGATCCGCTCCGCTTCCGCGCACAGCTCGCGCCACTTCCGGTACGCCGCGCCGTAGCGCTCCAGCGGCTCGCGGTTGCCCGCGAAGAGGTCGAGCAGCTCGAGCTGGCAGCCGGCCTTGAGCAGCCGGCGCGGTTCGCCCGGCCCGTGGAAATCGATCCAGAGTTCGCCGAGCTCCTGCAGCGCCGCCAGCGTGGCGAGTCCGCCGTTCACGGTGATGCGGGGCGCCTTCTCGCGCGCCACAGTGCGCTTGAGCAACAGCACGCCGTCCTCGCAACGCGGCAGCTCCAGCCGATCGAGCACGGCGTCGAGCACCGCGGTTTTCGCGAAGAACAGCGACGCCTCCACCTCGCACACCGCCGCACCCTGCCGGATCACCGTCTTGTCGACCCGCGCGCCGGCCAGCAGCTGCAACGCCCCGAGCAGGATGCTCTTGCCCGCGCCGGTCTCGCCGGTGACCGCGGTGAAGCCCGGCCCGAATTCCAGCTCGACGGCGTCGAGCAGCGCGAGGTTGCGGATGCGGAGGTACTGGAGCACGTCCCGACGCAAAACACCCGTGCCCACGGCGTCAAAGCCGGTTCTGCGGAATCGGGCGTCGCCCGCCGCCGCGCTGGATGGCGAAGCCATTCAACGCCCACCGCGAAACGGGGTTTACCGCGTACGGTCGGCCACCACGCCAACGTTCTCCGGTGGAGGGCGGCGCTCCGTCGCCGCCGCTTCCGGCCCGGCCGCCTCACTCCGCGATCGTCACTCCGGCGAAGGTGCCGGCGTACGCGACGGCGAGGAGCAGCGGCCACGCGCGCGACGAGATCACCGCCTTGCCCGCACGGTTGCGTTCGAGCAGTTCCCGGCAACCCGCTCGCGTGAGCAGATGCACCTTGATCCGCTCGCCCTCGATGCCGGGCTGCAGGCTTGGCATGCCCTGGCAGGTAACCACCACAAACGCCTGACTCTCGTCGGTGAGTCCCGGCGACGAGAAGGTCAGGCCCGACTGCTCCAGCACCCGCGTCACCGCGAGTCCGGTCTCCTCGTTCAGCTCGCGCGCAGCGCACTCCGCCACCGGTTCGTCGCCGTCGAGCAGGCCGGCGGGCAGGCCGAACTCCCAGCCGTCGATCGGCACACGGAACTCCTCGATCACGACCAGCCGGTGCGGCGCCGTCGCCTCACCATCGGCGTGGAGGGCAATGATCGTCGTCGCGTCGATCCGCCGCGGCTGCCCGAGCTGGCGGCGACTGGCATAGACCCAACCGTCGCGCTCATAGAGGCTGATCCAGCGATTCGCGTGCAGAAGCGTCGGTGTGCTCATAGGTCTTTCATCCCGGTTCCCTGCTCGTTTTACCATTAAAATGGTAAAGGACGGTATCGAGTTCGCCCCACCGCCTGCCTTTATCACGGCCCTGCGGTGAGCGTTGCGGAACGCCGGGAGGCGTTCCAACCCTGCGACGCTCACCTCTTTCTTTTTCAGGGGTCGCGCCCCGATGAGCCAAACCGGCCGCGCCCTCCACGCGAATTCCGGCGGCGGGATTAAGCCCCGCCGCCGGCCACTGCAAAGCAGAGCCGACCGCGCTCTACGGCTGAACCTTCCGGGCGATCGCGTCGGCCGCGTTGCCCGCGACGACCCAGCTCGCCGAACCCGCCACGACGGCCTCGTGCTCGAACCAGAGGAAACCGAAATCGTCGAGGCTCTCCGGGAAGTCCGGCTTGATGATGATGTATCCGGGAACCACGGCTCCGGGGATGTAGGCGTTGTCGCCGCGGTTGAAGCTGTAGGTCTTCGTCTTCGAGACGGTGCCGACACCCGCCACGTACGAGGTGTTGTTCACCGGGTGCGTGCCGAGGATGTAGTTCACGGCGCGGAGGGAATACTCGGGGCTCACCAGGTCCGGATAGGCCTTGTGCAGAAAATACATTCGGATCGCCATTTCGACCACCGCGCCCGACCCGCCCCAGGTGCGCAGGCTGGGCGGAACCCCGAACGGGGTCGCGTCCAGTTCCTTGTCCAGACCGGCCATGTAGGTCTTCACCGCCTCGCGCAGTTGGGCTTTCTCGCTCGCATCGAGGTAATCCATGGCGCGAACCGCCATCCAACCGCGGAACTCCATCTGCTCGCCGACAATCATGTCGGGGAGCAGCTCCTTGAGCCGGGCCTTGTAGGGCTCGGCGCCCTTCGTGGCGATGGTCAGCTCCACCGCCGCGGGCCAGTCCAGTCCGACGCGGAAACGCGCCGCCCGTGAACCGGCGGCAGGAGCCGTCGGGCTCATGGTCGCGACCGCGACAACGGTTGGCGCTTGCCCCGCTTGGTCGGTCGAGACCGTCCCCTGGGATGCGGCCAAGACCCCGGTGGCCGGAGCCGCTTCCGGGTCTCCGCCGAAGTTCCACCCGCCCTTGGGCGCCGACGTCGGATGGGCTTTTTCCTCGTTCCAGGTCCTGATCGCCGTCTCGAGGCATTCCTTCGCGGCGGCATCGTCCCACCCTTTCAACGTGTCGGCCGCCGCCGCGAGCGCCGCCACGGCCTGCCACTGGAAGAACGGGTTGGTCGTGGAGAAGATCCAGCGGTCGTCGGGCCGGCCGGAAAAGTCGCCCTTCACTTCGTTGGGCCCGAGGTTCGGGTCGTAGATCCGGCCGTCGGTCTTCGTCGCGCCGTCACCCAAGTGTGTATACTGGCGCAGGTCGGGTTCGTGCGTGCCGCGGATCGAGTGACCGAAGGCGCGGAACTGCGCCAGGATGTACGAGATGCCGTGTTTGACCTGCTGCACCGCGTCCGGGATGCCGTCGGGGCGGTGGAGCTCGACCGCGCGGGCGGCCTCGTCGACCGAGAGCTGGTCGTGCTGGAGATCAAATTCGCGATACGCCAAGGCGAGATTGTGGATCACGCTCAGTTGGGCCGGTTCCTCGAGGTCGAAATCGCCGGCATCGTACCAGCCGCCGACGTTCATGCCGGGGATGCGATCGCCGCCCTTGAACTTGCCGTCGGTGGCCGTGGCCTGGTTCCAGCCGTCGAACTGCTCGCCGACGACGGGCGCCAGAATGGCGTCGTCGAGATGCGAGGCGCCGTGCCACACGCGGTAGCCTTCGCGGACGGAGACGTGGTCCATCTGGATCGCGATGTGGTGGCTCAGGCTGGGTTTCCAGCTGTTGGCGTAGACATCCTTGGCAATGGGGAACGCGGCCGTTCGCTGCCCGGCGTACTCGATCACGTAGAGACCGGGCTCGCGCACCGGAGTGAAATCAAACTTCGAATAGACGTAGCGCAGCCACGGGGTGGACGGTGTGATCGGCCCCTCGAACACTGGCGTGTACGAGCCGTTTTCCATGAGCCGGAGAACCTTGGCCGTGCCCGGCCCGCTGAACTTCGGATCCAGCTCGAGCACCGCCACCTTCGAGAAGGCCGGCGCGTAGCCGACCTGGCTGTGCGCGATCATCGGCGGGCGCGTCCAGTTCGGAATCACATCGGGCCGGATGTGCCACACGATCGCGCCCTTGGTCTTGCCCGCCGGAATCAACGAGCGCAGGACGAACCAGCCGTTCTGGGCGCGGCTGCGACCGTCGAACAGCATGAGGTCCGCCGTCTCCGAGGTGACGCTGAGGCGGGCCTGCGGGTCGTCGACGCCAAGGGTGATCGTCTTGCCCGTCGCAAACGGGAGCGGCTGCGTGTAGCCCTTGGCCTTGTCCCAATCCTCGAGGTAGTACGCCTTCTTCGGCTCATCGGCGAGGGGCAGTACTTTGGTCATCGGATCCTCGGGCGTACGCGGGAAGATCCCGGCCTTGGCGCCATCGACGAGGTACGCTTTGCCCATGTAGATCGAGGGCAGAAACTCGAGGTTGAAGCCCGCGCGCCCGGCCAATTTCTCGGGGAGCGGCTGCTCGAGGTTGATGCTCACCCGCACCCCGCCGGGTTCGGCCGCGACCTCGAGTTTGTAGCTGAGTTCAAACGTCGGGAACGCCAAGTCCGCCGTGAGCGTGCCGGCCGACTTGTCCGCGTGGCGGCCCTTGAGGGTCGCCACCAGGTCCCACTGCTCCGGCGTGGGCATCAGGCGCACGTCGCCATTGGTGGCGATCCGCTGGCCATGGAGAATCATCTCCATCGCCGTATTCTTCTGATCGACGAAGACCGGATGGTACGTGCTGTCGTAGAGAAACACGCTGAAACCTTGGTCATCGAGGTAGTTCTTGTCGGTCACCCTCACGGCGACATCGGCGCCGAAGAGGCAGGAGCAGGAGGTGAACGCCAAGAGGTAACACAGACGCATAGGGGAATGCATGGGGCGCGGAGTGTGGGACAGCTTCGCTCGAGTTCAACTGGCGATGCGTACTTGCCATAGCATTGGCGGGGTCTTCTCCGCTCGAACTATTGATCAACCGGCGCGCTGGCGTCCGATGGCCGCACTGGGCGGCGCCGCGGGTACGCTCCTGCCGGCGTGCGACACCTCCGCGGCCCGCCCTCGCCCGGTGATGGAGCGAGCTGCCGTTCGGCCGCGCCGACGAGGTGCTAGGTTCCGGGCCGCTGGCGCGAACCAGGATCGCCAAAGCCAACCGACCGGAACGGATATCTGACCCTCTCGGGGCCAAACAGCTGCGGCAGCAGGCGAATCCGCCAACACCTCGACCAGGATCGTCCAATCCGTCCGGTTCCGCCACTCGGTGTCACCGGCCCGGTTACGCTCCGGCGGTAGCGGCCCTTCTCAGAATGGTGCGGGCGGCGGGAATCGAACCCGCCTCTCAAGCTTGGGAAGCTCGCATACTACCGATGTACTACGCCCGCGGACCAAGGGAAGGAACGCCCGGACGTTGCCGGCTGCCACGCCCGTTGACAAGTGCGCAGTTGGGACCGCGTCACCCACCCGGATCCTCACGATGCGATCGGGCCTGCGTTGGTAGGGACGCCGCCTCGTGTTCTTCGCGGCGAAGAACACTGGGCC
>JAEXPL010000191.1 GCA_023446865.1 Verrucomicrobiota bacterium
CCACGCCGATCTCGCGGAAGCGGCCCTTGCCGTCGTTCAGCCAGAGCTGGTTCGGGGTGTCGTCGTTGGAGACGTAGAGGTCGGAATCGCCGTCGCGGTCGCAGTCGAAGGCGGTCACCGCCATGCCGCGCTGGCCGGGCGAGTACAGGCCGGCCTCGCGGGTGATGTCGACGAAGGTTCCGTCGCCGCGGTTCCGGTACAGCACGTTGGCCTGGCCCGCGTAGGCGAGCGGCCCGGGGTAGGCGCCGGGGTTCTGCTCGGAGGCGCGGTCCGGGATGTAGGTGAGGTAGTTGCAGACGTAGAGGTCGAGCAGGCCGTCGTGGTCGACATCGACGAACGTCGCCGAAATTCCGGCGCGATCGCTCGTCACCCCGGCGCGGGCGGTGACGTCCTCGAACGTGCCGTCGCCCCGGTTGCGGTAGAGCTCGTTGCGGCCGATGCCGGCCACGAAGACATCGGGATGCCCGTCGTTGTCGAAGTCGCCCACGCAGGCGGCGCTGGCGTAGCTGTTGCCCGCGAGTCCGGCCTTGGCGGTCATGTCCTCGAAGGTGCCGTCGCCGCGGTTGCGGTAGAGCCGGTTCGGTTCGCGCGGCGTGCCGGCGGGCTCGCCCGTGACGCCCTCCCGCGGCCCCCAGTTGAGCAGGTAGAGGTCGACCAGCCCGTCGCCGTCGTAGTCGAACGCCGTCCCGCCCGAGCCGTTCGAGAGCAGGATGTTCATGATGCCGCGGTGGCAGAACTGCTGCACGAAACCGATGCCCGCCCGCTGGGTGACATCCTCGAACAGGTCGCCCGGTCGCGCGGCGATCGGTGGCGTCGGCGCGCGGGGCGGGAGCACAACGGGTTCGGCCTGCGTCGGCAACGTGGCCAACGTCGCACCGAGCGCGACGAACACGCCGGCGAGGCACTTCGGCAGCGCGGACCAGCGCAGGGCAATCTGGGGAGAACGAGGATGCATTTGCGGGAAAGAGTTCGAGCGGAGCAAAGACAGGTCAGGTCACAGAAGAGAACCACGGAAACAAAGCACGAAGGTCGTGCTGAATCTGAAAAACAATCCGAGCCGACAGAAGGTAACGAAGAGAACAAAGGACGGACGAGATGGATTGCCGAGTCCGCAATCACGACCTCCATCTGGCAAGTAAATCGAAGAACCTCGCGCATGGGTATTCCCGTGCCCGGTGTATCTTCGTTTCCTTCGTTACCTTCTGTCGGTCCGTCTGCCTCATCCGCCCTCAGGGCTCCTCGATGCGCACGATCTGGTCGATCGCCGGGTTCGCGACGGTCTGCGTCTGGCCGCTCGGCCACCGGATCTCGATCCGGTCGACCTGCGCCGCCGCACCGAGACCGAAGTGCAGCCGCGGGTCCTGCTGGAACACGTAGCTGGTCGGGCAACGCGACTCGGCCTGCCAGCTGCGCGCCCCGGCAACCACCTTGACCAACGCGCCGAAGCCGTCGCGGTTGCTGCGCGTGCCGACGAGACGCAGCGTCAGCCAGTGGCCGGCGTTCGCACCGCGGTTGTGCAGCAGCACGGCGCGGTCGCCGAGCGCGGTGGCGACGAGGTCCATGCGGCCGTCGTTGTCGAAATCGAGGGCGCCGCTGCCGCGCAGATTGAGCTGCCGCTGAAAGAACGCCCCACCCTTCGCCGCCGCGTTCGAGAACGTGCCGTTGCCGCCGTTCTCGAGGAGCAGCGCGGGCAAGCCCTTCAGGTAGTGTGCGTCGCCGTTGACGACGAAGAGGTCGAGGTCGCCGTCGTTTTCGAAGTCGAGGAAGTTGCCGCCCCAGCCGGTGTACTGGGAGGTGAGCGCGAGCAGGCCCGAGGCGACGATGCGGTCGTCGAAAAGGCCGCCGGAAGAGTTCAGATACAGCGAGGCGTTGCCGAACCGCGTGACGAAGAGGTCGGGTAGCCCGTCGCCGTCCACATCGCCCACCGCGGTCCCCATCGAGCCGCCGGCCTCGCCGAACTGGTTCACGGCCACGCCGCATTCGAGGCCGACCTCTTTGAAGTGCCCCTTGCCGTCGTTGGCGAGGAGCAGGTTGGCCGTGCCGTCGTTGGTCACGTAGAGGTCCTGGTCGCCGTCGAGATCGTAGTCGACCGGCGCGACTGACATGCCGCGGTGCCCCGGAATCAGGATACCGGAGGCTGCGCTCACGTCCTCGAACGTGCCGTCGCCGCGGTTGCGATAGAGGGTGTTCGGCTGCGCCTCGTAGGAGAGCGGGCCCGGATACGGGATGTTCGCGCCCGGCGGCGGCTTGAGCGCCGGATCGAAGGTGAGGTAGTTGGCGACGAAGAGATCGAGCCGCCCGTCGTTGTCGGCGTCGAAAAACGTCGCCGAGATCGCCGCCTGCGTCGAGGTCAGCCCGGCCTTCGCTGTCACGTCGGTGAAGGTACCGTCGCCGTTGTTGTGGTAGAGGATCAGCCCGCCGAAGTTCACCACCAGCAGATCGGTGCGCCCGTCGTTGTCGTAGTCGGCCGCGGCCGCGGTGGTGCCGAAGCCCCACCCTTCCACGCCGGCCTTCGCGGTGACGTTCTCAAAGGTGCCGTCGCCCCGGTTGCGGAAAAGCGCGTTGGGCAGGCGCGGCGTGCCGGCGGGCGCCTCGGAGAGCACCGGCACCGGGCCGGAGTTCACCAGGTAGAGGTCCATCAACCCGTCGCCGTCGAAGTCCAACACGGTGCCGCCCGCGCCGTCGGACTTCATGATATTGTCGAGCTGCCCGTTGGCCAATTGGTGGAGGAAGTCCAGACCCGCCTTCTGCGTGACATCCTCGAAGATCGGCGACACCGCCGGCGTCTCCGCCGATCTCGCCGGGCTCGTCCCGGCCTCGGGCGCGCGTCCGCACCCCGCCAACCCCAGCAGCGCCGCCGCCAACCCCAGCCGGGCGATGACGCTTCGCAGGCACGAGAAAACGCGGCACGAAGCGGGCACCGAGGTGAAGGCCGGGAGGTTCATACGAGGGCCGCGACTGTGCCGTGGCGTCGAGGTTTCCGGCAAGCCCCAACCCGAACGGGCAAAACCGGAACACCGGAGCGGAGCCCGCCACACCGCCACCGCGCTTGCGGCAGGGTCGGACCTCGCGTCCGGAGCGCTTCAGTCTCCGTCCGTGCCGTCCGTTCGCCGCGGCTTACGCGGTGCCCACCCTCTCACGGCCGCGCCGGCTCCTGCGTGAAGCTCGGCGGCAGCACCTGCGCAAGCACAGGAAACCACTTCGGAAGCCCTTCCGAATCCGCCGTACTGGTGTTGGTTCCATGGTGATTGGGGAGGGTAAAGCTCTCCTTGACCGAGAATACCGTGCGGCCGCCACCATCCCGACTCCGCACTACCTCGTAGGTCGATTGCTTCGCTCCGAACGTGCGAAACGCGCTCTCGAAGGACTCCGCCGCGAACTCCTCGAAATAGGGCAGGCGCTCCGGTCCCAGCGTGGTTTTGAATGTCTGCAACAATTCATCGTAGATCTGCCCACCTTCCGTCGGCATCGCCGGCAGTTCGACCCAGGCTCGGGAGTTGTCCGCCTCCACCCGCACCTTCGCGGCTGCGGCCAGCAGGGAGTTCACGCGCCCGTTCGCCCGGCGCACCGCTGCCTGCAGCGCCGCGGCCTCGCTCGCCGACAACCCAAAGGCGCCCACAAATCCACGGCTCAACTCCGAGTTCGGATCGATTGGCGCGATCCGGAGCAGCACTCGCGACCGATGATCGAGCCCTTTGAACCACGTCAGCACCGCCAAACGGTGCAGGGTTTCCGCCTCGGCGGTCCGAACGTTCTCCCCGGGCGGGATCGCACTCCGTTCCGCCGGCGCCACTGGCACCGGTTCAATCGCCGCCCGGCCCCCCGCCCCCGCCCGCCGGGGCGGGCCGCCCAGTGAGGCGC
>JAEXPL010000224.1 GCA_023446865.1 Verrucomicrobiota bacterium
TGGTCGCGTTTTGCCCGATGGGACTGGTGGCGGTGGTGCTGGGCGTGCTGCTGAATCCCGCCGCCGAGAGCCGGTGGGTGCCGGTGGTTCATTTTCTGGCGCTTGGCGTGGGACTGGCGGTCGCCTTGGGCCATCGGCACGTGTCCCCGACACGGCGCAGCGCGGCGTACTGCGGCTGCTTTGCCGGCGCAGCGGTGGCCGAGTGCGTGGCGACCGGGCTGCGCGGCAACGGCCTGATGCTGGCGTTGCTTGCAGTCCTGTTGGCGGCCGCGGCCGATCGGCTGGCGGTGCGGCTCGTGGTCTATGCTTTCGTGGTCGGCGGGGTCGGGCTGGCCGCGCTCGGCCATGCCGCCGGCTGGTTGGCGGTGCAAGCGCCGCCCGACACCGTAGCGACACCGACGGCCTGGCTCGGCGCGCTGGCGGTGTTCGGCTTTGCCTGCTTGGTGGTGGTCTATTGGCGACACCTCACGATGCGCCTGCGGCGCACCAACGACGAACTGCGGGTCACCGACGGCTATTTTCGTGCGATGTTCGAGATGGCCGGCGATGGCATCCTGCTCCTCGAGGACGGGCGCATCATCGAGGCCAACACCCAGGCGCAGATCCTCTTCGGCTTCGACGCCCGGGAGTTTCTCGGGCTCCCGGTGACGGCGATCAGTGCCGAGCGGCAGACGAACGGCGAGACCTCGCTCACGGAGGGCCGGCGGTTGCTCGCGGCCGCCGGCGGGCAGGCGCAACATTTTCGGTGGCAGCACCGCCGCAAGGATGGGCGGGTGTTCGAGGCCGAGGTGTCGCTCAGCAGTGCGTTGCAGGGCGCGCGCCGCATCCATCTCGCCATCGTACGCGACCTCACCGACTACCGGATCGTCGAACGCGAGAACCGCCTGCTTGCCACCGCGCTCAACCACGCCGGCGAGGCCGTCGCGATCACCGACGCCACCGGGCGCATCGTGTACGTCAACCGCGCCTTCGAGGAGATCACCGGCTACAACCGGCACGAGGTGCACGGGCAGAACCCGCGCATCCTGAAGAGTGGCCGGCACGACGCGCTCTTCTACCGCGAACTCTGGACCACGATCGCCGCGGGCCGGCCGTGGCGCGGGCGCATCCAGAACCGCCGCAAGGACGGCAGCATCTACACGGAGAACTCGTGCATCACGCCGCTGCGCGACGAGCGCGGCGCGACGACGCACTTCGTGGCGGTCAAACGCGACATCTCGCACGAACTCGAACTCGAAGAGCAGCTCGTGCAGTCGCGCAAGATGGAGGCGGTGGGCCGGCTCGCCGGCGGGATCGCACACGATTTCAACAACATCCTCCAGGTCATCACCGGCAATGTCGCGATGGCGGCGATGGACGCCCCGGCCGGCCATCCCGTGCACAGTTCACTCGACGAGGTCTCCCGGGCGAGTGCGCGCGCGGTGAACCTTGTCCAGCAGCTGCTCGCGTTCAGCCGACGCGAGGAGCTGCGGCTCCGCCCGGTGGAGCTGGGAGCGCTGGTTGCCGACACGGCCCGAATGTTGCGCCGACTCATCGGCGAGGACATCGCCCTCGAACTCCCGCCGGCGCCAGGGCCCCTGCCTGTGCTCGGCGATCCGGGACGCATCGAACAGGTGCTGCTCAACCTCTGCGTCAACGCCCGCGACGCCATGCCGGACGGCGGGCGAATCACGATCGAGTCCGAGCTCATCGACCTCGACGAGCAGTACTGCCGCGACCATCCCGAGGCCCGGCCCGGCCGGCACGTGGTCGTGGCCGTGTCCGACGACGGCTGCGGCATCCCGAAGGAGATCCAGCACCGCATCTTCGAGCCGTTCTTCTCGACCAAGGAAGTGGGGCGGGGCACCGGTCTCGGCCTCGCGACGGTGTACGCGATCGTCCGCCAGCACGGCGGCTTCATCAATCTGTATTCGGAGATCGGGCTCGGAACGACCTTCCGCTTCTACCTGCCGGCGGCGCCCGAGGCCGCGGCGGCGGAGTTGGCGGCGAGCGCGACGCCCGAGCAGGCGCTGCTCCGTGGCGCGGGGGAGACGATTCTGCTCGCGGAGGACGACGAGCAGGTGCTGGCCATCGCCAACCGGGTGCTGGTGCAGGCGGGGTACCGTGTGCTCACGGCCCGCGACGGCGACGAGGCGCTCGCGTTGCACGAGACGCACGCCGGCCCGATCCATCTCGCGATCCTCGATGTCGTGATGCCGCACCGCAACGGCCGGCAGACGCACGACGAACTACGCCGGCGCGATCCGGCCCTGCCAGTGCTCTTCGCCACCGGCTACAGCTACCACCACCTGCAGGACGGTTTGGTCGACCAGCAACTGGTGCTGCGCAAGCCCTTCACGCCCCGCGAACTGCTCGGGCAAGTGCGGGTTGCAATGGAGTCGCGCTCCTCCGCCGAACCGGCGACCGAAATGCCGGCCCAATGATGCCCATGCCATCGGCCGCCCATGGTGGACCGCGTTGCCCCTAACGCGGTCGGGGTGGGCGCAGCCGCGGGTAACGTCAGTCCACCAGTGATCGAGAGGCCGCTGTAGACCGAGTCCGCGACCCGCTTGAGGGCTCTGCCGTACGGCAGAAGGTCCACCCCCAAGCGTCGGCCTATTCCGCCTGGCGCGAGAAACGGTATTCAGCTGGGCGGCGGGGCGGTTTCACCACGGGAAGCGTGTGCGGCCGGAGGTGAGGGGATGCTCCTCCTTGCGGCCGTCGACATAGAGCGCGACCCACTCGGCGAGGCGCTGGCCGAGACGCCGGCAGGACTCGACCTCGCGCGGTTCGCGCGGCTCGCCGGCGATCGTGGCGCCATAGTGGACATTGAACTGGTGCGCCACGTAGTCGGGCAGGCCGAAGACGAGGAAGCCGAAGTTGACGAGGATGGTGTGGATCGACTGGCAGGTGAGTTCGGCGCCGCCGCCCCAGCCGCCCTGCGAGCTGAACGCGCAGCCGATGCGGCCGTCGATCTTGCCCCAGTCGTCGGGCATCTTGGTGTCCCAGAACTGTTTCATTTCCCAGGCGACGAGGCCCATGTTGACCGGCGAGCCCACGGCGATGCCGTGGCACCAGCGAACGTCCTCCGCGGTGGCGTCGGCGACGGCGCGTAAGCGGACTTCCATGCCGGAGATGCGCTTGGCGCCCTCGGCGACTTCGACGGCCATCTTGGCGGTGTTGCCGCTCTTGGAGTGGTAGAGAACGAGGATATTGCCCATGGGGATGGAATTGGTTGCGCGCCCAGTTCGCGGAAGGCCCGCGGGAGGTCGAGCGTGATCTGCACGGATGGCGGATGCGGGGCGGGAGCGAACTGAGTGAATGTGGATAACAGGAAGGCAGGAACGGAGCTGTAGGCCGGGGTGGCGACCCGGCTTTCGCGATCCGGGGCTCGATCCGGCGGTATCGGAGAAACCGCCCTACCTTGATCGGTTCGGTGTCAGCTTCCGAGGAAGGTGTGGCGTGGACGTTCGAGCGGGTGCGCGACGACGCGACCGACCGCAACAAACCCTTGATCGCCCCGGAGCCGGCACTACGCTGCCGGCCATGAACCCCGTGGTCACCTTCGCTTCCCCCGACAGCGCGATAGCGCTAACCAGTGTAGCGTTGGGCCAGAGAACAACCACCTGTGAAACCAGCATTGAGTGCCGGTGAATCCAAAGGTTAGGCACAAGAATGAAGCTGCCTCCTCAACTATTGAATGATCAGCGGTTCTGGACAGCCGTCGTGGTTGTGGTTGTGGTCCTATTCTCCGCCGTCAGAGGAATGCGGCGTCCTAAAGAGAAACACTTCATCTGCTGCAAGTGCGGCAGGCGTGAGGACTACAGTCCGAGAACGATCCAAGCCTGGCGGGACGGGAAGAACAGGATCTATTGCAGGTCATGCCATCAGGCGTGGATTCGAAGCCGGAAAGAGAATCGGGAGCATTCGAGTAGCGGATGCCTTTCCGGGCTTGTCATCGGTATCAGTCTGTTTGGTGCGATCGCCTATTCTCTCTTTACGGCATGAGAAGCCCGGCAACAGGCGGCCAGGTGGAACGCCAGAAAAGGCCCCACCTTCCACTTCGGGCCAGGAATCCGGCGTCCCTCGTTCGTAGGCTTTCGATGATATGCAGACCCTAGACGAAACGGTTGCCCGCGTCTGCCACCTTGCGTGCAACTTCTACGCAGTCGGCAACCCGTCTCCCTCTGACTTGTTCAAGGCATCGGGCTATCGCGAGCATCGGGATGCTGTCGGCGAGTCCATCCTTCACGGGTACCTCTCACGGCATTCCGAACTGATCGACGGGTGGCGGAGATACTCCGAAGACAAGCGCTGCGACGGATGGTATTTCGCAGAAGAACCTGGCGGAACATATCGGGTCGGTCACGCTCCCAAGGTGGTGTCCAAGAACGAGCGACGATTTGCCGACCGCGCCGAAGCGTGTGCGGCGTTCGTGAAGTGCGAAATGGAGTCGCTCGTGAAGACGGGATCGCGGCCTGTATTGCTGGTGCTTCTGCTCTGGTCGATCGCTGAAGGGGCGAAAGCATTTTGGCGTGCGGTGACGCCCATCGCGAGAGGCGGATCGCGGGGCGATGACGGCTACATCGGGCACGGTTGAGCGGCACAATTGCTGGTGTGAGGAACGGAAGGTCGTCTCCGAGCCTTCGGCTCCGCTGTGGTGGTGCAGATGAGGGGCGAGTGTCGAGGGACGAGGGCGCGAATCGCCGGTGGTGACATCCGAGTCTCTCGGCGGCTCCGGTTCTTCCGCGGTACTCTGGCTCTCGACGCTCGTCCTCTCGACGCTCGTCCTCTCGACTCTCGACCAACTGACCACGGCTCAGCTGCCGTAGGTCACGAGCTGGTTCTCGACGGTGCCGTCGTCGTAGAAGTCGACGAGGGCGTAGGCGGGGGCGAACTCCTGGAACGCGCCTTTCCACCAGGCACCGCAGACGGCGCCGTTGCAGAGGTAACGCACGCCGAGGTAGCGCACGTCGTCGGCGAGGTGGATGTGGCCGCTGAGGCAGACCTTCACGTTGGGATGGCGGTGGAAGAGGGTCTTCAGTCGGACGACGTCGGTGTGGACCCAGGCGCCGGGGATTTGCCACTGGCCGAAGGGCGCGAGGTCGCCGTCGAAGAAGACGCACGCGCTGAGGATCGGGATGTGCGAGAGGATGCAGATCGGAGTGGTGGCGGGAGTCTTCGCGAGGTCGCGGGCGAGCCACCACAGCTGGGTGTCGTCGATGCGGGCGACATAGGCGGCGCTGCTTGCAGTGTGGCGCTCCATGCTGTCGAGCACGATGAAGTGCCAGCCGTTGAGCTCGAAGGAGTAGTGGCGGTCCTTCAGGCCAAGGCGGTCGAGCGCGAGGCGTTTGCCGTAGGCGGGATCGGACTCGATCTCCGGGGTGTCGTGTTTGCCCCACCCCCAGACGTCGTGGTTGCCGAGGCAGAGCCGGTAGGGGAGTTTCACCTCCGCGGAGAAGACGCGCTCCCAGACATCCCAATGGGCGTGGGCGCTGGCTTTGTCGCCATAGAGCGAATCCATGATGAGATCGCCGCCGAAGAGGAGCACGTCGGGCCGGTCGGGCTGGTTCTGGGCGTGACGGATGGCGGCGGCCATGCCCTCGGGAGCCCCGAGATCGGGGCGGACGTGGAGGTCCGTGAGGTGGGCGGCGCGGAGCAGGCGGCGGCGGGCGGGGTTGGGCGCCGGCGCGGGCGCCTGGCCGGCGAGGAGCGGGGCGGCGACGGCGGTGCCGAGGGTGAGCGCGCCGAGATCGCGCAGAAAGCTGCGGCGGGGCAGTTGGGGCATGACGGGAGGCTGGCGCGCAGGGCGGTGGCGGGCAATCGCCGAAGCCGTCGCGTGGCGGACGAGAGTCGAGTGTCGACCGACGAGCGCTTCCTCATGACCGAGGGATAGGCCGAGCGAACGGACGGCGGCGGAGCGCCGTCCCTACCGGGGCAGTTCGATGTGTGCGCGAGGGGGCCACCGCGCCGCGGTGCCCTACAGACGCAAGCCCCT
Source organism: Verrucomicrobiota bacterium (assembly GCA_023446865.1). Classification (GTDB taxonomy): domain Bacteria; phylum Verrucomicrobiota; class Verrucomicrobiia; order Opitutales; family Opitutaceae; genus CAJCBL01. The sequence continues at coordinate 5,978 of JAEXPL010000224.1, forward strand.
CGGTCGCGGCGGGCTACTGCCAGTCGCGCAGGCCGTAGCGCTGGAGCAGTTTGGTGAGCTCGCCGGACTGCCGCAGGGTGCGGATTCCCTCGTCGAGCAGGCCGGCGAAGCGACGGCCGTCCTCGTCGGGCGAGAAGGCGACGTAGATTGCTTCGGTCGTTCCTTTGAAAACCACGCGGATGGTGGTGCGGTCGATGTTGTGGCTGCGCAGATACCAGAGAAGGATGGGCTCGGATTCGACGAGGACATCGATCTCGCCCTTCTGGAGCTTGGTCATGAGCTCTTCGAGCGGGTCG
>JAEXPL010000199.1 GCA_023446865.1 Verrucomicrobiota bacterium
GCAAGGACAAGGAGGACGACCGCGTCCGCCACACCTCCACGCTCTCCGCCAACCCCGGCCCCGTCTTCCTCACCTACCGCGACCAGCCGGCCATCGACACCATCGTCGCCGCCGCCGTCGCCAGCGCGCCGCTGCTGAGCTTCGTCGCCCACGACGGCATTCGCCACACCGTCTGGCGCATCACCGCCCCCGCCTCCCTCGTCGAGGCCTTCAAACAGGTCCCCTGCACCTACATCGCCGACGGCCACCATCGCGCCGCCTCCGCCGCCCGCGTCGCCCGCGAACGCCGCGCCGCCAACCCGGGACACACCGGCGACGAGGACTACAACTGGTTCCTCACCGTCCTCTTCCCGGCGAAACAGCTCCGCATCCTCCCCTACAACCGCCTCGTCCTCGAGCTCCAGGGCCGCTCCGCCCGCCAGCTCCTCGGCGAACTCGGCCGCGTCGGCGCCGTCACTTCCGCCGCCACGCCCGCCCCGGCCGCCCCCGGCAGCGTGCACCTCTACATGGAAGGCCAGTGGCACGCCCTCGCGCTCAACCCGCCCCCGGGCGCAGACCCCGTCTCCCGCCTCGATGTCAGCCTCCTCCAGGACAAGGTCCTCGACCCGCTGCTCGGCATCGACGACCCGCGCACCAGCAAGCGCATCGACTTCATCGGCGGTATCCGCGGGACCAAGTACCTCGAGGACGCGGTCAACGCCGGCCGTGCCGCCATCGCGTTCTCGATGCACGCCGTGACGATCGAGCAGCTCATGGACATCTCCGACGCCGGCCAGATCATGCCGCCGAAGAGCACCTGGTTCGAGCCGAAGCTCCGCGACGGTCTCTTCATGCACCAGTTCTGAGGCACCTCGCCAACTTCTCCCTATCAGCCGCGCTCCTCGCGGCGCACCGGGCCGGCCTCACTCGCCGGCCCTTTTCTTTTCCGTCCTGGGAACGCCGAGCTCCAGCTCGGCCTCCTCGCCTTCCTCTTTCCACATGGCGCTGCTCGCCCGAGCAGCGATCCGTGACCGCCCCGCACGCGCCCTCTGCTTCTCGTTCCGACGATCCTCCGCCCTCACGCAACTTCCGCCAGCCGCGCTCGCCCCTCCTTCCGCAATCGCAAATCGGCAATCCAAAATCGAAAATCCCCCATCCCCGCCCCCTTGACCGCTTTGCTACGCTCCTCCCCGCAACACCTTTCCATGCGCGCACTCACCCTCCTCCTCGCCCTCGCCGCCGCCCTCCGTCTCACCGCCGCCATCCCGCAGGTCGTCACCGCCAACACCATCCTCGACGACCTCGTGCGCCAAGTCGGCGGCAACCAGGTGACCACGTATTGCCTCGTGGCGCCCGGCGCCGACCCGCACGCCTTTGAGCCGCGCCCGTCCGACGTGCGCCACCTCGTCGCCGCCGATCTCCTCGTCGTGAACGGCCTCAACCTCGAACCCGCCATCCTCAAGCTCGCGCAAAACAGCGGCTTCAAGGGCGAGATCGTCGTCGCCACCACCGGCCTCACTCCCCGCACCGGCGGCTGTGCCCACGATCACAACCACGCCGAAGCCCACTCCCCCCTGGGAACGCCGAGCTCCAGCTCGGCCTCCGAAACGGGCCACGAGCCCCCCCCCGCCTGCACCCACGACCACACTCCGGGCGCGTCTCCGGTTTCCGGTCTCCCCTCTCCAGTCTCCTCCGCGGACCCCCACGCCTGGCAGAACCCGCTCCTCGTCGCCACCTACGTCGCCAACCTCCGCGACGCCCTCGCCCGCGCCACCCCCGCCGCCGCCGAGCTCTACCGCACCCGCGCCGCCGCCTACACCGAGCAGCTCGTCGCCCTCGACCGCTGGGTGCGCGAAGAGATCGCCACCATCCCGCCCGCGCGTCGCCGCCTCGTCACCACGCACGACTCCCTCGGCTACTTCGCCGACGCCTACGGCTTCGAGACCATCCCCGTCGCCGGGATCTCCTCTTCCGCCGAACCCGACGCCCGCGCCCTCGCCGCCATTGTCGACGAGATCCGCCACGAACAGGTCCCCGCCGTCTTCTTCGAGCTCACGACCAACCCCAAGCTCCTCCGCCAGATCGGCACCGATGCCGGCGTGCGTCTCGCCGAACCGCTCTTCACCGACAGCCTCGGCGCCCCCGGCTCCGGCGCCGAGACCTACCTCGACCTCATCCGCACCAACACCACCCGCATCGTCTCCGCCCTGAGATAGGGTGCCTGCGGGTGGACGCGCTTGCCCCCAAGCGCGTCGCGCGCTTCGCCAGTCCCAGAACCACCCGCCAACGCCGCGCTCACTTCGCGCGCCTGCGCCTCTCGCCATCCTTCATCTTCGTTTTCTTCGTTATCTTCTGTCACCTGCCTCCGCCCTCTCGCCCGCGATCAGCGGGCGCCGCTCCCCTCCACCCCGCTGGCGATCAGCCAGCGGACACCTCCAAAGTTTCGCCCCTTGGCGAAACTCATCAGTGGTTCTCCAAAACTCCGACTTCCGTCTCGTCTCCTCCGGCCCTTCGTTTCCTTCGTTCTCTTCTGTCGGCTACCTCCGTCCTCTCGCCCGCGATCAGCGGGCGCCG
>JAEXPL010000285.1 GCA_023446865.1 Verrucomicrobiota bacterium
ACGGGAGCGGCGGCGGAAACGCCCCACTTCGTCTCGAGATCCTTCACAAGGGCGGCGATCTCGATAACGGACTGGCTCGAAAGCCACTCGATGACTTGGTCTTTGGTGATGTTCGACATGGTATCAGCGAAACGGCTAGCGTCCGAACGGTTGGTGCCGGACATTTAAGAGACGAATCCCCTAGCCTGCTTTCAGTTGATTGTTGCGGTTGTTTTTCCGATGGGCCGGATGGCTTGCGGGAAAGGGTTGGGAAAGCCGGTGCGCGCGCCTTAAGCGGCGGCGCGAACCTTGGCCTGGAGGACGTTGACGAGGGCCTGCGGCACACCGTTGATGACGCGCACGAGGCTCGTCGCCGGGGTGTTGAGGAGGCCGAGCAGCTGGGCGCGGAGCACCTCGAGCGAGGGCAGCTCGGAGAGCTTGGCGACCTCGGCGGGGTTGAACACCTTGCCGGAGACAATGCCGCCCTTGATCTCGAGCTTCTGCTTCTCCTCGAAGAACTTCTTGACGATCTTCGCGACGCCAGAGGCGTTGCGGCCGCCGACGACGATCGCCGTCTGGCCGGCGAGCAGGTTGTCGAAACCGGGGAGACCAGCGTCCTTCGCGGCGACGCGCAGGGAGCTGTTCTTGACAACGTGAAACTCGGCCTGTTCGGGGGCGAGCTTCGCGCGGAGGGCCGCGACGTCCGCCACGGTGACCTTCTGGTAATTGGTGATGAGAAGGTAGTCCGACTTCTTCAGATGGCGGGCGACTTCCTCAATGAGATACTTTTTCTCGGAACGCATGGCGGGGCGGCGTTAGAACTTGGAGTATTCGCTGGTGGCGAGGGCGACGCCGGGGCTCATCGTTGCCGAGAGCGTGGCGCTGAGGATGAAGCGACCCTTGAGCGAGGCCGGCTTCGACTTGCCGACGGCGCTGAGCACCGCTTCGGCGTTCTCGAGAATCTGCGCGTTCGTGAACGAGCGCTTGCCGATCGGAATCCCGAGGTTGGCAGCCTTGTCCATCTTGAACTCGACGCGGCCGGCCTTCACTTCCTTGATCGCCTGGGCGATGTTGTCGGTGACGGTGCCGGACTTCGGGTTCGGCATGAGACCCTTGGGACCGAGGATGCGGGCCGCGGTGCGGACTTCCTTCATCGCGGCGGTCGTGGCGACGGCGACGTCGAACTCCATCCAGCCCTCATTGATCTTGGCGAGGATGTCCTTGAGACCGGCGATATCGGCACCGGCGGCGAGGGCCGCGGGGGCGTCGTCGGTGAAGACGAGGACGCGAACCTTCTTGCCGCTGCCATTCGGGAGCGGGGTGGTGCCGCGCACCATCTGGTCGCCCTGCGTCGGATCGACGCCGAGGCGGAACGCGAGTTCGACGGTCTCGTCGAACTTGGTCTTCGGGAAGCGGGAGAGAACCTCGACCGCGTCCTTCAGAAGAAATTCCTTCGTGAGGTCCGCAACCTTCAGCGCGTTGCGGAACCGTTTGCTTTGCTTCTTCGGCATGTTGGGTGTTTTGCGGTGCTGGCGTCCCGCGCTGCGAGACTCCCGCGGTTGGTGTGACGAACGAAACCTAGTCGGCGACGTCGATGCCCATGCTGCGAGCCGTGCCGGCAATGACCTTGATCATGGCCTCGTCGCTCTTGGCGTTGAGATCGGCCTTCTTCATTTTGGCGATCTCGAGCAACTGCTTCTTGGTCACCTTGCCGACCTTGTCCTTGTTGGGCTTGCCAGAGCCGGATGCGATGTTGCAGGCCTTCTTGAGAAGAACGGAAGCCGGCGGCGACTTGAGAATATAGGTGAACGACTTGTCGCTGTACACCGTGATAACCACGGGCAGGATCAGGCCGTTCTGGTCCTTGGTCTTGGCGTTGAAGTCCTTGCAGAACGCCATGAAGTTGACGCCCTGGGCGCCGAGCGCGGGACCGACCGGGGGCGCGGGATTCGCAGCGCCGGCAGGCAGTTGGAGACGGATGATGCCTTGAACTTTCTTGGCCATGGGAAAAAGCGGTTAGCGGGGGACGGGTTAGCTGGCAATGCGTTCGACCTGCCAGTATTCGAGTTCGACCGGCGTGAAACGGCCGAAGATGGAGACGGAAATCTTGAGTTTGCCGCGCGTGGGATCGATCTCGTCGATGCGGCCGGTGAGATTGAGGAACGGACCGTCGTTGATCTTGACCTCTTCACCCACCTCGTAGCTGACCTTCGGCACTTCCTTTCCGGACGCCGCCTCAACGCGGTTGCGGATGTCCTCGATCTCGGACGGGCGGAGCGGCGCCGGCCGATCACCGCCGACGAACCCGATCACGCCGGGAGCCTCACGGACAAAGTACCACGGCTTGTTCATCACCTTGCCGTTCTCGTCGTAGAGCTTCATCTGCACGAAAACGTAGCCGGGGATAAGCTTGCGCTCCTGGCTGGTCTTCTTGCCGCGCTTGACCTCCGAGACTTGCTCGGTCGGGAGCAGAACTTCGAACAGGTTCTCAGAGAGTTCCTCGATGGGAGCGAACTTCTCGATGTAGCGCTTCACCTTGCCCTCCTGACCGGAGAGTGTGTGCACGGCGAACCACTGGGTACCTGCGGGAACGGTCTTGTCGGCGGGCATGGGGCGTGGTCCTTAGCTCACCCACGAGGTGAACAGGTCGACGACTTGGTAGAGCGAGAAGTCGGAAAGGCTCGTGAACAAACCCATGAGCACCGCGGCCACGATGACCAGCAGCGTGGATTCGCGCAGTTCCTGCCTGGTCGGCCACGAGGCTTTCAAGAGCTCGGCGTACATCTCGCCGACAAAGACACGGGTGCTGCTGAACGGGTTTTTCATGAACGAAGGTGGCAGGGCAGGAGGGAATCGAACCCCCAACCAACGGTTTTGGAGACCGCTACTCTACCAATTGAGCTACTGCCCTGTGGAAATGGTTTCTTGAGACAGTACGGCCGAGGCCCCGCTGCGAGACCTCGGCGTACGCGGGAAACCGTTTAAGTTGTACTTACTCGGTGATCTCGGTGATACGGCCGGCACCGATGGTGCGACCGCCCTCGCGGATCGCGAAGCGCTGGAACTTTTCCATCGCGATCGGGGTGAGGAGCTCGATGTCGATGTTGGTGTTGTCACCAGGCATGATCATCTCGACACCCTTCGGAAGGATGATCGAACCGGTCACGTCCGTCGTGCGGAAGTAGAACTGCGGGCGATAGCCGTCGAAGAACGGCGTGTGGCGACCACCTTCATCCTTGGTGAGGACGAGGATTTCGGCCTTGGCCTTCTTGTGCGGGGTCACGCTCTTCGGGGCGGCGATAACTTGGCCGCGCTCGATGCCGTCCTTGTCGATACCACGGAGCAGGATACCGACGTTGTCGCCGGCCTGACCTTGGTCGAGAAGCTTGCGGAACATTTCGATGCCGGTGACGACGGTGGTGACCGTGTCCTTGAGGCCGACGATCTCGACGTTGTCGTTGAGCTTGACGATGCCGCGCTCGATACGACCCGTGGCGACGGTGCCGCGGCCGGTGATCGAGAAGACGTCTTCGACGGACATCAGGAAGGGCTTGTCAACCTCGCGGGCCGGCTCCGGAATCTCGGAGTCGATCGCCTCCATGAGGCTCTGGATCGCGGCGAGGCCTTCCGGCTTGCCCTCGAGAGCCGCCGTGGCGGAACCGCGGATGATCTTGGCGTTGTCGCCGTCAAACTGGTACTTGCTGAGCAACTCGCGGATCTCCATCTCGACGAGATCGAGGAGCTCGGCATCGTCGATCAGGTCAACCTTGTTGAGAAAGACGACGATCTTCGGCACGCCGACTTGGCGGGCGAGGAGGATGTGCTCACGAGTCTGGGGCATCGGGCCATCAGCCGCGGAGACAACGAGAATGGCGCCGTCCATCTGGGCCGCGCCGGTGATCATGTTCTTGACGAAGTCGGCGTGTCCGGGGCAGTCGACGTGCGCATAGTGGCGCTTGTCGGACTCGTACTCGACGTGCGCCACGGCGATCGTGACGATCTTGGAGGCATCGCGAACGGTACCGCCCTTGGCGATGTCCGCGTAGGACTTGAGCTCGGCGAGACCCTTCTTCGCCTGCACGGCGAGGATGGAGGTGGTGAGGGTGGTTTTACCGTGGTCAACGTGGCCGATCGTGCCGACGTTCACGTGCGGTTTCTTGCGTTCGAATGTACCTTTAGCCATGTGACGGTGAGTTAGTTGAGAAGTGCAGGGATTTGGAAGGGTGGCTCCGTTTTAACGTCGGGAACCTACCGACGATTGACCTGGAGCCCTCGACCGGACTTGAACCGGCGACCTCGCCCTTACCAAGGGCGTGCTCTACCAGCTGAGCTACAAGGGCGGACCAGGACAAAAGACCAAAACCGAAAAAGAGGGCGG
>JAEXPL010000314.1 GCA_023446865.1 Verrucomicrobiota bacterium
GAAATGGAGCCGCTCCGGTCCCACCCCGCACACACGTGCGGCGGCCGTAGCCTCGTGGCGCCGCACCAGCCCCTTCCAGCGCCGCACCTCCGGCGTGGCGGGCAGCGCGCCGGTCTTCTCGAACGCCTCGCACCACGCCCGCACCTGCGCCGCGCCGGTCGTGTCGCCCAAGCCGGTGTCGCGCACGAAGAGCAGCGCGCGCCACAGCGCCTCGTCCGCCACGGCGTTGGCCCCGGACACCTCGTAGGCGATGTGCACCTCGTGGCCCTGGTCGACCAGCCGACACAGCGTGCCGCCCATCGAGATCACGTCGTCGTCGGGATGCGGCGACAGCACGAGCACGCGCTTCGGGAAGAGCCCGGCGGATCCCGCGCGCAACGGCCGCGCCGGCGCGTCGCCGGGCGCCGTGCGCGCCGGATCGCGGCCGCCCGGCCAGCCGGTGATCGTGTGCTGCATCTGGTAGAAACCGATGCGGTTCGCCTCGTAGGCGGAACCGTGCACGCGCAGCAGGTCCTGCAGCCCGCCCTCGTTGTAGTCCTCGTCGGTGAGCTTGAGGATCGCCTTCCGGCACCGGCCCGCAAGCCAGAGGATCGCCCGCCGCGTCATGCGCTCGTCCCAGGCCAGTCCCTGCTCCTCGAGCGGCCCGAGCAGCCAAGGCGTGCGGAAACGCGTGAGCGCCCCGGCCGCCGCGTGGTCGAGCACGAAGAGCGCGTTGTCGTGGTCCTGCAGGAACGAGGCCGGCACCTGCGCCGTGGCCTCGCCCTCGATCGCGGTGCGCACGACCGCGGCCTTGTGTTGTCCCCACGCCATGAGCACCACGCGCCGCGCCTCGAGGATCGTGCGCACGCCCATCGTCACGGCGCGCCGCGGGGTGTGCTCCTCGCCGCCGAAGTCGGCCGCCGCGTCGCGCCGCGGGTGCGGGTCGAGCGCGACCAGCCGCGTGCGCGACCGCGCGGAGCTGCCCGGCTCGTTGAAGCCGATGTGACCCGTGCGGCCGATACCGAGGATCTGGAAATCGATCCCGCCCGCGGCGCGGATCCGTTCCTCGTAGGCGCGGCACTGCGCGTCGACCTCCTCCGGCGCCGTGGTGCCGTCGGGCACGTGGGTGTTCGCCGGCACGATGTCGATGTGGTCGAAGAGGTGGCGCTGCATGAAGAACCGGTAGCTCTGCGGATCCTCCGGCGGCAGGGGGTGGTACTCGTCGAGGTTGAACGTGACGACGTTGGCGAAACTCAGGCCCTCCTCGCGGTGCAGCCGCACCAGCTCGCGGTAGAACGCCACCGGGCTCGAGCCCGTGGCCAGCCCCAACACCACCGGCGGCCGGCCGGGCGGGCGCGAGCGGATCAGCGCGGCGACCTCGCGGGCGACGGCGGCCGCGGCCTCGGCGCTGCTGGTGAAGACCGCCAGCGGCGCGTGCTCGAATCGACTACGGACGACGGGGGTGAGCGGACTCATGGTCGGGAGGCGGTTCTGTGTCCCGATCATAAACCCGGACGGAGAATCGACAACTGGCGGAAACGCCGAAAGATTTAACACAAATGCCACAGTCGAAAACCGACCCGCTCGAGGCCCTCGCCGCCGCCCTGCCCCGGCCCTCGGACGCGCTGCTCGGACGCCGCCCCGGCCCGCTGGTGCTGCCCGACAACATCATCTGCTTCCCGCGGCGCTCGGCCCGAGAACTCAACCGCCCCCGGCGCGGCCGAGCGCTGCACCACCGCTTCGTGCTCATCCTCGCCCTGCGCGGCGACGTGCCCGTATGTGTGGACGATCACGTCGTGCCGCTCGGGGCAGGCGAGGGTCTGCTCGTCTTCCCGTTTCAGTTCCACCACTACCTGCCCTCGCCCGTTCGGGACCTGCTCTGGGTCTTCATCACGTTCGACCTGGCCGACGCCCAGGATCTCGCGCCGCTCCACTACCAACCCTTCGCGCTCTCCGCCGAGGTACGCGAGCTCGCCACCCGGCTGATTGCGGCGTACCGCGACGAGGGCCGGATGTCCGAGCTGCCCGCGCTGCTGCTGGCGCTCCTGCTCGCGCACCTGCGCCGCCAGCAGCACGCCCCGCGGCGCACCGCCGCGCCCGAGTCCGACCCGAGCGTGGTCACCCGCGTGAACCAGCTGGCCCACCGCGTGGACCGCCCGGTCTCGGTCAAGGAGCTCGCACACTCGCTCGGGATCAGCCAGAGCCACCTGCGCGCGCGTTTCCGCGCCTCCTGCGAGGTGAGCCTCGGACGACACCTTCACCGCCTGCGCCTCGAACGCGCCTGCGGCCTGCTCCGCCTCACCCCGGATCGAGTCACCGAGGTGGCGGCGAAATGTGGTTTCACCTCGATCTACACCTTCAGCCGGGCGTTCCGCGCCGCCTACGGGAAAACGCCGATGGAGTACCGGCGCGGTGCGATCGTTCCGCGCAGCCGCTCGTGACACGACCGGCCCCAAGCCGATCCCGCGAGTCGATCGCTCGTCGCGCGACCGTCCGAATGTTCAGCTTTGGCTGAGCCGCTTCTTCGGCGCCTCGAAATAGGCGGCGTGGGCGCGGCGGAGAATGTCCGGTAGCTGCGCGGCGAACGGGCTCTTCGCCAGCACGCGGGCGAGATCGATCTCTCCCACCTTCGCAGCGTTCTGGCCCGGGAACCAGTGGTCGGCCTGGCCGAGGAGGTTGTAGCGCATCTTCGCCCACGGCACGAGGTCGAGCCCCTCGCCATAGGTCCACAGGCGCAAGATCTCGTTCACGTTGATCTCGCCGGGCACGTCGAAGTAGTACGGCACACCCTCGTTCCAGCGGGCGCACCACTCGGCGCCGTGCACCTCGACGAGCCGGGCACGCAGCTTCGCCTCCCCTGGCGCGACGAGCTTCGCGGCGTCGGCGATCTGCGGCAGGATGGCCACGTGCTCGTCGAAGTCGGAAGGCTTCGCGACGCCGAGGCTGAGCGTGTGGATCTCCGGCCGCGCGAAACAGAACAGGTCGTTCCACTGCATCGGCGAGAACGGCGCCGTGAGGCCTGCCATGAGCGCCGGCCGGTCCTGCAGGCGGCCGCCCTTGTCGTTGGGACTGATGATGAACACGCCCATGTCGTGGCGGCGCGCGGCGGCTATCGCCGGCCAGTTGAGCTCGTTCACGAAGTACCAGTGCAGGTTCACGTAGTCGAACTCACCGGTCTCGACCGCCGCGAGGATGACATCGGTCGTCGCATGCGTGGAGAAGCCCACGAAACGCACCCGCCCTTCGCGCTGGAGCTTGCGCGCCTCCGCCAGGCAACCACCCGGGCGAATCGTCCACTCGAGGAGTTGCTGGGTGTTGATCCCGTGGAAGGAAAGCAGCTCGACGTGCTCAAGCCCGAGGTAGGCCATCGACTTCTCGAACGTCGCGCGGAACTCCGCCGGATCCGCCGTGGGCGCGACCTTCGTCTGCACCATCATCTTCTCGCGCGGCAGCCGCGGCAGGATGCGCCCCAGCTGCATCTCCGAGGTGCCGTAGCCGCGTGCGGTTTCGATGTGGTTGATGCCGAGCGCGAGCGCCCGTTCGATGCATGCCTCGAGGTTCGCCTGCCCGTCGGCCGGGATCTCGCCGGGCGGCACGTCCTGCCACTTGTGCTGGTAACGCATTCCCCCGCAGGAGAACACGGGCATCTGCAGCTCGGTGCGGCCGAAACGACGGTAGATCATGCCGCCTTTGAGGCACGCCGTACCGAGCAACGCAAGCCATGGCACACCGGCCTGCATTATCGCCGCACCCGCAACGCGTCCGGCACCGGTTCCACCCGCCGATTTTTCCGCAAAATCGCTAACCCGCCGCCACGCGTTGCCGATGTTGCAGGGCACACGCATGCCCCACATCTACGCCCACCGCAGCGCCATCCCGAAAACGATGCGGGCCCTCGCCAAGATCGATCCCGCCCCGGGGTTGAAACTGATCGAGGCGCTCGTCCCGGTGCCCGGCCCCGGGGAAGTGTTGGTGCGGGTGAAGAAGACCGCGCTGAGCTACGCCGCCCTCCACATCGACCGGTGGGACGCCTGGGCGCAGCGCGCGATCCGGCCGCCCGTGATCGTCGGCCACGAGTTCGCCGGCCTCGTCGCCAGCACCGGGCCGGGCGTGAACGACTTTCACCCGGGCGAGGTTGTGGTGGCCGAACCAAACGTCGCCTGCGGTATGTGCCGGCATTGCCTCTCCGGTCGCCGTCATCTCTGCCGCGACGCCCGCCGCCTCGGCCAAACCCAGGATGGAGTCTTCGCCGACTACGTGTGCCTGCCCCAGGGTTGCCTCTGGCACGCCGACCCGCGCGTGCCGATCGACGTGCTCGCCTGTTTCATCCCGCTCGGCCAGGCCGTGCGCGTGGCCCGCCGCTTCGACCTGCTCGGGGCCAACGTCCTCGTCACCGGTGCCAACGCTCTCGGCTGCATGACCGCCGCCATCGCCCACCACGCCGGCGCGCGCAGCGTCGTCGTGGCCGACGCCAATCCCGCGGGGCTCGCTCTCGCCCGCGCGCTCGGGACAACCCATACTGTGGATACCCGCAGCCAGACCCTCGATCTCGCTTGCCGGGAACTCGGGATCGGCGACGGCTTCGATCTCGGCGTCGAGGCGGCCGGACTTCCCGCGGCTCTCGGCGACCTGCTCGCCCATCTCCGCCCCGGCGGCCAACTGGCCCTGCTGGGAGCCGAGACCGGCGAAGTCGCCGTCGACGTCCATGCCATTCTCGCCAAGCAGCTCACCGTGGCCGGGATCGACGACCGCAACAGCGCTTCCGACTGGGAACGACTCACGCAGGTGCTCCGCCACGGCCTGGATCTCGGCGCCGTGATCACGCACCGCCTACCGATCGGGAACTTCCGCGAGGCCTTCGACCGCATCGCCGCCGGCGAACCCGGCAAGATCGTGCTCGATTGGGACTGCTGAGCGGGGAACCGCCCAACAACCATCGTCACCCCGCAATCAACGAGGGCTGGCGGTTCCCGCAGACGGCAGAATGGTGGGATCAAAGCTGTTGTGCTACTGTCCACGCCGAGAACCCGCGTCCACCGCAGCCATGAAGAGAACCTATCTGTTCGTCCTACCTGCCGGCGTGGCAATTGCCGTCGCCGTCGCCCTGCTCCGCACCGCGCCAGCGGCGTCGCCCCTCTCGCCCGAGCGTGCAATCGCCACACCCCCGAGTCGCGCCATCGCGACCGTCCCGCCCAGCCCGTCCGTCGCGGCATCGCCATGCCTTGACGACCGCCTCGCCGACCGGGATCTCCTGCGCCGCGTGATCCCTTCGCTCGAGCAACCGGTGGCCGATTGGCGCCACTTCACGCCTGCCACCCTCACGGTCGCGCCCGTCCCTGGCCTGCCGCTGGAGTTCACCGTGCAGTCCGTCGCCCGCACGGCCGCACACACCACCTGGATCGGCACCAATCCCGTGCAAGGCACCACGCTTGTCGCCTGCGGTACGGAGACCCTCTGGGACGCGATCATCACCGTGCCGGGGGCCGATGAATACAGTATCCACGTGACTCCCGACACGGTGCAGGTCATCGAGACCGCCCATGGCAATGCGGCCTGCGGCCCCGAGAAGCATTCCGGTCTCCGCCTGGCTGCGACGACTTCGGCCACCACCGCCGCACCATCAGTCGCCGCCGCCACCTCCACGGGCGTCCAGCAAACCTCCGACCTCTTCGTCCTCTACAGCACCGGGGCGAAGAACAACTGGGGCAGCACCGAGGAGATGGTGAACCGCATCACGACGGTGGTCGCCACGATGAACACCTACCTCGCCCAAAGCCAGATCGACAACCTGCGCTGGAATCTCGTCGGTACCGCCGAAGCCCCCGCCTACACGACCACCGAGAAGCTCGAAGACGACCTCGACCGCCTCGCCGACACCACCACCGAGCTCGGTCGCTTCGCCGCGCTGAAACGCGCCGAGTACGGCGCCGACCAGGTCCTGTTCATCGTCGACGGCACCCGCGACTACGCCGGCATCGCCTTCGTTCCGGGCCACCTCGCCGTCGTCCACCATCCCGGCTCGGCCGCCACTGCCGCCCACGAACTGGCCCACAATTTCGGCTGCCGGCACGATCGGCAGGAAGCCAAAGCCACCGACAGCGACGGCCGCTACTTCTACGGCCATCGCTACTCCGCCGACGGCCGCGACACGGGCACGATTATGTCGTACGCCGCCAGCGTCGTCCCCTACTACTCCAATCCCGCGATCACCTACCAGGGCTTCGTCCTCGGCGTCGCCGCCGGCGCACCGAAAGCCGCCGACAATGCCCGTTGGCTGCGCGAACACGCGGAGGACATTGCGGGTCTCGTGCCGTCGAAGACGGTGACCGCCCCGGTCATCACCAGCCAGCCGCTCTCCGTCACGGTGGACTCCGGACGCCCGTTCTCGTTGAGCGTCATCGCCACCGGCAACCAGCTCAACTACCAGTGGGCCCTCAACGGCGTGGACATCACCGGCGCCACCACCGCCATCTACTCCAAGTATATCAGCACCGCCGCCGACGCCGGGGCCTACACCGTGCTGGTGAGCAACTCCGCCGGCAGCGTGCGCAGCAACACCGCGACCGTCGCCGTCAGCACCACTCCGACGCAGGGCACCAGCACGACCACCCCCACCGCCTCCAGCGGCGGTGGCGGCGGCGGAGCGTTCGGGCTCGCCACTGTCTTCGGGCTGCTAACCTTGCTCGGCGCCGCACGCCGGGCTGGTACGCTGCGCTGAACAGACCGCCCCGAGCCGCTCCGGGCAGCTTCGCCTCACTCGCGCCCGCGGGGCAGTTCCCGGCCCAGCGCCTTGGCCAGCCCGGCGCGGCAGTCCGCGCAGAGCGCCACGTCCTTGGCATCGTGCTCGGCCAGGGAACTCGGATACGAGCGGGCGCACCCCGGGTCCCCGCAACGCGGCACCCCGAGTGCAAAACCGAGCGACGACAGGAGCTGCTTGGTCGTGCGCGCCACCAGCCGCTCGCTGCGCGGCGGCTCGCCCGTGGTGACGGCGGCGAACCGCGCGTACGAGACCACCGCATACCCGCCCTCGGCGGCCGCGCTGCCGAAGACGTAATCGGCGAGGCCCGCGTAGAGATCCACCGGGACCAGCGCCACGGAGATCACCCGGCCCCGGCCGCCCGGCGGTTGCGCGGTGCGCAGGCGCGGCAGGATCGTCGTTGCATCCCACTGGAAAACCTTGTCCGCCGCCGCGACCCGCGCCGCCAACGCCTCCAGCCCCTTCGCGTTCGCCTCGCGGGTTAGGAGCGTCCGCATCAGCTCGATTATCTGATCGGGGCTGAGCTTCTCCGGATGGAGCTGTTCGCCGTTGAGCCGCACCAACCCCATTCGGGGATCATCCCACGGCATCGTACGGCGCAGATCGGCCGCGAGAAACACACGGCCGTTCCGGTCCGGCGCGCCGAGATCGAGCGCGTCCTCGCTCACCCCAATCCGCACCCCAAGCAAGGCGGCCAAGTTCCGACCCACCGCCTGCATCAACCAGCGCTCCGTCGCGGTGGCCGGCACCAAGCCGATGACGATCTCCTCCGGCGCCGGCACGACCTCGCGCAGCGACGGCAACGGCGGCAGGGTCGCCGGAGGCGCAAAACGTGCACACAGCGCCAACTCCCGATCCGTCTCCGCCAGCCGCGCCACCTGCTCGGCCACTACCCGCGCGCCCTCGGCATCGCCCAGCGTCGCCAAGACATCCGCATACCGAAGCTTCGCGTCGAAATTCCACGGCCGCACCAACCCGGCGCGCCGGTATTGCTCCCGCGCTTCGGTCAGCCGCCCACGGTCCCGGAGCATATCAGCCGCCGCGACAATCACCGCCACCTGCCGAGCCGCCTCCGCGGTATTCCCCTGCTCGGCCGCTCGCCAAACGATTTCCGCCTCCCCGACCAGCTTGGTCAGCGCGGCGGCCTCCCGGTCGCGGTTCGCCCCGGCCAACGGCAGGGCCAGCACCAAGCCCAGCACAATCGCCAGTGCGCAATCCCGGCCGCGCCCGTTGCTGCGATTGTCCGTCCGACCGCGTGTGTGGCTTCGCATCGCGGCACTCAGGCAGCGTTTCCGCCGCGGCGCAAACTCCGTTACAACAGCCGCGCAGCGCCGGCCAAGTTCACGCCCGGTCTTTGCCGAAGAGCAGCCGCAGGCCGTTGAGGCAGACGACCACCGTGCTGCCCTCGTGGGCGAACACACCGATCGTCAGCGGCACAGCCCCCCACCACTTCCACTGACACTGTCGCCACAGGTGCCCGCCGGCAGTCGCCCCCTCGATTGCGTCACGCCATTTCGGCGCTAGAGTCGAGGTGCTTCTGCAGCTCCTCGACTCCGCCGAA
>JAEXPL010000219.1 GCA_023446865.1 Verrucomicrobiota bacterium
AGCCACGGCGTGGCGAGGCGGGCGATGGCGCGGTGGCGTTGCTCGGTGTCGGCGATCTCGCCGACCCAGCGGGCGGCGGTGGCGGGCGCGGTGCCCTTAAGCTCATCGACCAGCTCCACGGCGGCACCGGAGCGGCCGGCCCCGGCGGGGAGGCGGGCGAGCCAGGCGGCCGCGCCCTCCGGATCCCACTGTGCCCAGCCGTCAACGACGGCGGCGCAGGTGGTGCCGTTCGCCGCGAGATCGGGCCGGCTTTCGACCCAGCGCGCAGTCGCGGTAGGGTTTTCGCGCGCCCAGGACCGGGCGACGTTGGCGGAAGCCGCAGCGCGCGCCTCACCGGGACCCATGGCATCGACAACGGCGGCGGCCTCCTCGGGTGCGCGACTCCAGTTGCCGTCGACGATACCTTGGGCGAAGGCATCGCGCGCGGGGCCGGCGGGAAGTTGGGCGAGATAGGTGGCGGCCTCGGTGGGCCGGTTGGCGAACGAGCTTCCTATGCTCGAGAGAAACTCCTGGCGGTCGGTGTCACTGGTCAGGCGCTGCGCGTAGGCGAAAGCGCCGGTGATGTCGGTCTGCGACCATGCTGCCGCCAGCGAATGAAGCGCCGCTGGGCGCACCTCGGCATCGGTGACGGTCTGGAGCCAGGCGGCGGTGGCGGAAACGTCTTGTTTGGCCATGCGCTCGACAGCCGTGGCGAAGGCGCTGGAGCGCTGGTATCCCGCGGGCAAAGTGAGCGCAAAACCGGCGGCCGTGCTCGGCAGAATCGAGTCGGAGCGGACCAGCTGCCAAGCGACTTCACTGATCAAGGTCTTGCGCATCGAGTCTTCCGGCAGCGATTGCAGCCACCGGAGGGCGGCCGGGGCGTCGGCGGCCACGAGCGTGCTGACGGCGTTGGAGAGCAGATCCGCGCGCATCCGGCCGACGGGAAAGGTGAGGGCGAACTCCACGGCGGCGTCGGGGTCCTCGCGTGCCATGCCGGCGACGATGGACTGAGCGGCCTCCAAGCGGGCGGAGCCGGCGGGCAGTTGCTCCAGGAACGCGAGGGCGTCGAGAGGGTCGCGGGCGGCCGTGGCGGCGGTGGCAGCCGCCAGCACGGTTTGCCGGAGGGAATCGGGTAGATTCGCTGCCCGGGCGAGCGCGGTGGCGGGGTCCTGCTTGGCGAAGGCGGCGAGCGCTTGCGCGAGCAAGGTGTTGCGGGCGGGTCCGGTGGGCAGGCGCTGGGCGTAGGCGACGGCGGCGGCGGGATCAGTCGCGGCGAGGCGCGCGAAGGCGAGCTCGCGCAACTCTTCGCGCAGAAAACCAGCCGGCCGTGCATCGATTGCGGCGAGTAACGCCACCGCGGATAGAGTGGTGTAGGTTTCGAGTCGTTGCGTGACCTCCCAATCCCGTACCGCCAGTTCCGGTTCGCGTTCCGCCCAGGCGAACGCGGCGTCGGGCGAAAGGCGCAGCCATTCCAGAAAGACGGTTCCGCAGAGGTCGGAGCGTTCTTCGCCCGGGGCAAGCGCGCCGGCAGCCACCGCTGCGGCGGCCGGGTCCAGCTCGGCCCAGCGGGAGATGACGGTTTTGCGGAGGGATGCGCTCATTTTGGCGTCGGGCAGGTGGGCGATCTCGGAGAGGAGTCCGGGGAACTCGTCGGTGGCGAGGCGATCGATGGCGAGTTGCCACGCACGTTCGCCTTGCCAGCGGCTGCCGTCGCGCGCGCCGGCGAGCAGGTCGCGGGTGGAGGCAGTCGTGGAGAATGTCGCGGACACCGCTGTGCCCGGCGTGCTGCTCGGCGGCGTGTCGGGAATGTTGTGGGCGAGGGCGAGGCCCACGACGAGGAGCGAGGTGGCGCCGGCGGCGGCGAAGGAGAGTTGCTTGGCGTTCATGGCGACGGGTGGTGAAGGCGGCGCCACGATACCCGATGCCGGGCCGGCAGTTGTCAGGGCGGCGTAAGACTTTGTCAGAAGTTGTCACCGGGATGTCAGGCGCGAGGACGGGCTCCGCCGGTGGGCGCCGGATCGCGCCCGAGAAAAGGGTAAACAGGATTGTAATACCGGCGGCCGCTGGTATCTGCGATGATGCTTCCGGAGGAAACCCCATGACGACCCTCGCCCTCATCGAACGTCTCAACGGCTGGTGGATCGAGCTCACGCTCGCCAAACAGTTCTTCTACGGTATCGGCCTTGTCGCCGGGCTCGTCTCGCTCGTGCTCATGGTGCTCTCCATGATCGGCCTGGATCACGACGATGCGGTCGACGCGCTCGCCGCCACCGATGTGACCGGGGCCCACGACGGGGACAGCGGCGGCATCTTCTCGGTGAAACCGCTCACGGGCTTCTTCCTCGGTTTCGGCTGGGCCGGCGGCTTCGCGCTCGATTCCGGTCTGACCCTTTTCCCCGCGATCCTCTGCGCCCTCGCGGGCGGCGGGGCGATCATGGCGGTGATTGTGCTGATGTTCCGCGCCATCCTCGCGATGCGCAGCGACGGCACCGCCCGCATCACGGACACCGTCGGGGCCGTCGGCACGGTCTACCTCACGCTGCCGGCGGCGAAGGCGGCCGGCGGCCAGGTCGTCGTCAACTTCCGGGGGCGCCAGGAGACCTACGCCGCCCTCTGTGCCGCCGAGCGCGCGATCCCCAGCGGCGACAAGGTGAAGGTCGTCGCGGTGGTCGACGCCCACACGGTCCTGGTCGAGCCGCTCGCCTGAGCCAGCACCACGTTTCCGGCCCGCCTTCCGGTTTCGCCCGTAATTTCCGAACCCCTCCCGAACATGGACAACATCCTCCAGATCCTCCTCCTGGCCTTCGCGGCCATCTTCGTGCTCATCATCGCGATGACGCTGGTCTCGCGCTACCGCATGTGCCCGCCGGACCGCATTCTCGTGGTCTTCGGCAAGCTCTCCAACGGCCTGTCTTCGAAATGCTACCACGGCGGCTCGACCTTCGTGATGCCGCTCTTCCAGAGCTACGCCTACCTCGACCTCACGCCGATCAACATCGAGATCGAGCTGAAGGGCGCCCTCTCCAGCCAGAACATCCGCATCGACGCCCCGGCCTCGTTCACCATTGGCATCTCCACCGAGCCCGAGGTGATGCAGAACGCCGCCACCCGCCTGCTCGGCCGCTCGCTCGACGAGGTGCAGCAGCTCGCCTCCGAGATCATCATGGGCCAGATGCGCGTGGTGTTCGCCTCGATGACGATCGAGGAGATCAACAACGACCGCGAGAAGCTCATCGGGCTCATCACGAAGGGCGTCGAGGTCGAGCTCCACAAGGTCGGCTTGCGCATGATCAACGGCAACATCCGCGACATCCGCGATCTTTCCGGGTACATCGATGCGCTCGGCAAGGAGGCCGCCGCCAAGGCCATCAACGACGCGCAGATCAAGGTTGCGCAGGAGAACCAGCGCGGCGCCATCGGCCGCGCCGAAGCTGAACGCGAGCAGGCCATCCGCGTGGCCACGGCCCAGGCCGAGGCGCGCAAGGGCCAGAACACTGCGCAGGTCGTCATCGCCAAGTCCGACGCCGATCTCGCCTCCGAACAGGCCGAGGCCAAGCGCCGTATCGAGGCGGCCCAGAAGGTCGCCGAGGCCCGCGCGCTCCAGGAAGGCTACAAGGCCCAGCAGGAGGCCGAGCTCGCCCGCGCTGCGCGCGAGAAGGCGCAGCAACAGGCCGACCTGATCGTGAAGGCCGAGATCGCGAAGGAGCGCATGCGCATCGACGCCGAGGCGACCGCGCAGCAGGCCCGCCTCATTCAGGAGGGCGAATCCGCCGCCTATATCATTCAGAAGCAGGCGGAGGGCGAAGGCGCCAAGCGCGTCGCCGAGGGCGAGGCCGCCGGCATCCGCGCCAAGCTCGTCGCCGAGGCCGAGGGCACGCAGGCGATCCTCGACGCGAAGGCCGCCGGCTTCGACAAGCTCCTCAAGGTCTCGCACGACACGGCGGGCGCCACGCAGTTGCTCATCGCCGAGAACATCGTGCGCATCGCCGAAATCCAGGCCGGCGCGATCAAGGGTCTCGCGTTCGAGAAGATCGTTGTCATGGGCGG
Organism: Verrucomicrobiota bacterium; assembly: GCA_023446865.1. Classification (GTDB taxonomy): domain Bacteria; phylum Verrucomicrobiota; class Verrucomicrobiia; order Opitutales; family Opitutaceae; genus CAJCBL01. The sequence continues at coordinate 4,027 of JAEXPL010000219.1, forward strand.
TGGCGCCGGCGGGGCCGCCGGCCCCGGCCAGTTCGTGCAGGACCTCTACAAGGGGGTTCTGCCGATCAACGAGCTCGCCAAGAACGTCGGCCTCAACCTCCCCAGCTTCCTTGGTGCTCCGTGCGCGGAGACGAAACCGGAGGCCAAACCCGAGCCGAAGTCGAAGGCCTGAGCCGCCAACCAAGTTGTTTCACCCGACGGGCGCCTCGCAAGGGGCGCCCGTCTTCGTTTCGGGGAGCCTTCCGGAGGACAGGAGGTCGGCGCTGTGTGGCGGCCGCGTGCTGCGCGTTGCTCGTGAAGGGCGGAGAGGGCGACTTACGCGGCTTCAGGTCCGCGGTGCCGGGATCTCGGTGTTCGCAATCGACTGGAGTTCTGCGACCGGCAGCCAGTTCGCCATGCCCTCCGCCCAGAACCAGTAGGCGGCGGTGTCGGGCGCTTGCGCGATGGTGGCGAGAAACTGGGCACGCGGCACGGGGCCATGGCGACGCTGGCCGTCGAACCAGAAATAGGGCACGTCCGGCAGGCCCGGGTTCCGGGCGGTGCGGATCACCGGGGGCGCGCGGTCGACCACCACGCGCCGCGGGGCCGCCGTGGGGGTGCCCTCGACCGGCACTCCGCCGGTCAACCGGATCTCCGGCCCGGTGCGCTGGGGCGGGGCGGCGAGGGGTGGCGTCGCGGCACCCGTGGCGGGGGCGCCGAGACGAATCGCGGGCGCCGGGGCGGGCAGCGTTGCGGCGAAGGCGAGCTCGGCCCGGCGGAGTTCGGCCAGCGACTCGGCGGAGGCGGCCTGTATCTGGTGCGGCGGCCGGCGGCGCAGGAGGCGGTCGAGCAGCGAGCCGTGGTCGAATTCCGTGAGCTGCGCCCGGGCGGTGGCGAGGAGGAGCAATCCGGCGGCGAGTCCGGCCGCGGTGCCGCCGAGATGCGCCCAGTAGGCCACCGGGCCGAGATGGAACAGGGCGCCGATGACATCCCAGAAGGTCCAGTACAACGCGATCACCCACAGCGCGACCCGGCCGGTGCGCGGAATGAGCCCGAGCGAGTAGTAGAGATTGACCCGGTTGGTCGGGTAGAACGCGACGGCGACGCCGACCACGCCGGTGATCGCCCCGCTGGCGCCGACGACGGGTTCGCCTCCGACGACCATGTGCACCAAGCCGGCGAAGACGCCGAGGCCAAGGTAGAGGGCGAGATACGCCCAGTTGCCCACGGTGGCGCACACGGCGTTGCCGAAGACCCAGAGGAAGACCATGTTGCCGGCGAGGTGGAAGATGCCGGCGTGGGCGAACATGTAGCCGAGCAGTGCCACCGGGCCGCCCTCGCCCCAGACGAAGTATTGCTGCACGACCTCCTCCGGGAACACCCCCACCTCGATGGCGAGGCTCGCGGCGATGGTGAGGCCGAAGAGCACCTTGTTGGCCCAGGGCTCGTACTGGAAAAGGGTTTCGATGCGATAGGGGATCACGCGCGCCTCCGGAGTGAGATTGCGGAGACCGGGGCGCGGACGTCAAAGCCGGATCGCGTGCCGCGCGGCCGGCTGGGGCAGCCCGAAGGCTCACGCTTGCGGCAGCGTCTGTAGGCGGGGTCGACGACCCGGCTTTTGCGGAAGCCACCTCGGCGAGGTGGCATCTACGCAATCCTCTTGTGTGCATCGCCGCCGAGGCTTCGCGAGGGGAACGGGTGGGCCGCGGCCCGGACTCCAGTGGCGGAAAACAAAGCGGCCCATCCTTCGGGGGGATGGACCGCTCGGTGTTTGCGGGTCTGCGGAAGAGGGCGGGTCAGTTCGCGAGCTCGGGAGTCGGCGCGTGGAGCGCGTTGAGGAAACGCTCGGGCGACTCGGGGAAGACGGAGAGCTGCTGGCGGAGGCCGCGGCCGTTGCGGAAGGTGATGATGCACTCAAGCCCGTGGGCGACACGGCGGGCGGCGACGCGCTCGATCGAGTCGAGGGCGATGCGGTGGCAGAGGTCGACCCGATCGGCGACGAGGGCGAACGGATAGGCGACGTCGACGAGGAGCTTGTCGGCTGTCACGGTGAGCTCCACGCGGCGGGCGACGCCGCCGAGCTGCGTGAGCAGGTTGCGGTGGGAGTAGCCGGAGGCGTGCTGCTCGGCGTGGACGACGTGGTCGGCCGGAGCGGGCAGGAGCGTGCGTTTGCGGGCGCAGCACCGGCGGTGGCAGACGGCGAAGAAGATGACGGAAAGCAATGCGGCGATGCCGCCGACGAGAAAGACCCAGGTGGGCATGGGTGGTGGGGTGGGGTTGGGGCTGCGGCAATTCCGGGAGAGAATTTTGCCGGAGGCAAGCCCGCAGCGGGCGAATCTATTGTGAACGGTTGCCGGTGGACGGAGGGTGGTTGCCGTGGCGCGGGCGGTTGCCGAATGGCGGTGATCGGTTAACTCCGCGCCATGAATCGTCGTTCCTTCTTGCAACGCTCCGCGCTGGCGGTCGCCGCCGGCCTTCTCACCCGACGGCTGGCCGCGCAGACCCCCGTCGCGGCGCCGTCCGCGCCGGCCGCGGCCGCGCCGCGGGTGGAGTTCGTGCCGTTGCGC
>JAEXPL010000453.1 GCA_023446865.1 Verrucomicrobiota bacterium
CGGCTACCTCGTCGCCGCCGTGCTCCAGCTGTTCATCGCCGTGAGTATGATCGTGCTCGTCCTCGAGGAAGTCCGCTACAAGACCGAGCGCATCCTCGCCGAAGCCGCCGCCGTCCGCTCCGAGAAGGAGAAGCTTGAGGCCAAGGTCATCTCAAGCGAGGAGAAGATCCGGCACATGTACGACCAGGTACGCCTGACCGAGGGTTCGCAGAAAGCCTACGACGAACTCCGCCGGACCCAGCAGACTGTCGTCCAACAGGAGCGACTCCGGGCGCTCGGCCAGATGGCCAGCGGCGTAGCCCACGACATCAACAACGCCCTCAGCCCCATCTCCGCGTACACTGAACTGCTCATCCGTACGATCCCGAGCCTTTCCGCCGACTCGCGGCGCTACCTCAACCTCATCCGCGGCGCCGCCACCGATGTCGCGCAGATCGTCGGCCGGATGCGCGAGTTCTACCGCCAACGCACCGGAGCTGAACAACTCGTCCCCGTCCACCTCGACCGCCTGCTCTCCGAAGTCTCCGAACTCACCCGCCCACGCTGGCGCGACGACGCCCAGCTCAAAGGAACCTCGATCGACTTCCAGATCCAGCCCGGCCCCGCCCTGCCACCCGTGCTCGGCGATCCCGCGGAGCTGAGGGAGGCGCTGATCAATCTCGTGTTCAACGCCGTCGACGCGCTGCCCAGCGGCGGCACCATCACCCTCGCCGCCCGGCTCCAGCCGTGGGTCGGTGACCAGAGCACGCCCCCACCCGCCCGCCAGATCATCATCGAGGTCCGCGACAACGGCACCGGGATGGACGAGTCCACTCGTCGCCATTGTCTGGAGCCATTCTTCACCACCAAGGCGCAGCGCGGCACCGGCCTCGGCCTCTCGATGGTCTACGGGATGGTCCAACGCCACGGCGGCCAGATCGAGATCGAGAGCGCTCCCCTGAAAGGCACCACCGTCCGGCTGATCTTCCCCGATCGCTCCCCCCTCGGTCGCGACGCCGCCCCAGCCGCCGCAGCCGGCCCGAACCTGGCCGGGCGCCCGCTGCGCATCCTCTGCGTCGACGACGAACCGCGCCTGCGTCAGTTGCTCGCCGACTGCCTCGGCTCGTTCGGCCATCGTGTCGCGGTCGCGGGCAGCGGCCGCGAGGGCCTGTCGATGTTCGAAACTGCACTCGCCGAACAAGCTCCCTTCGAACTCGTCGTGACCGACCTCGGCATGCCCGACTGCGACGGCCACCAGTTCGCCCGGGGAATCAAGGCGGCCGCGCCGCACACCCCGGTCGTGATGATGACCGGCTGGGGACAGCAGATCACCGAGGAGCACGATACGCCACCGTCCGTCGACGCGATTCTCGGCAAGCCACCGAAGCTCGAGGAACTGGTCGCCACGATCCGGCGCCTCGCCTCCTGAAGCACTACTCGATCGCCTGGTCTCCCGCCGCTCCGTCACCCCGCCGGGCCCGCGCGAACCCGCGCTTGCCGCTTACGAAGAACTCGAGGAAGCGGCGCGCCTCGGCCGAGCGGAAGCTCTCGCCCGCCAGCGCCTGCGTCGCCACCTCACGGATATTGCCCGCAGTGAAATAGACCACACGGAACGCCTCCTTCAGCTCGCGGATCGCCTCCCGCGCCACACCGCGCCGCTTGAGCCCGATCAGATTGAAGCCGATCACCTCGTTGCGTTCCGCGGCCATCGTGTAGGGGGGCAGATCCTGGGCGATCCGGGCGCCGCCGCTCACGATCACGCCCTCGCCGATGCGGACGAACTGGTGGAACCCGGCGGCGCCGCCAAGGAAACAGTTGTCACCGACATGCACGTGTCCGGCCAGAAGAACCCCGTTCGCCACCACGACGTTGTTTCCGATCACGCAATCGTGCGCCACGTGGCTGGTCGCCATCAGGAAGCAATTCTCGCCCACCACCGTGCTCGCCCCGGCCTTGGTCGAACGGTTCACCGTGACATGCTCGCGCACCACCGTGCCGTTTCCGATGCGCACTCCCGACGATGTCGCCGGGTCGAACCGCAGGTCCTGCGGGTCGCCGCCGATCACCGCGAACGGATGCACCACCACGCGCTCCCCGAGCACGGTGCCGCGGCGCAGGATCGCGTAGGCGTGGATGATGCAGTCGCGGCCGATCTCGACGCCGTCGTCGATGATCGCGGTGGGATGGATCTGGCTCATGGGAGCGCGGAGCGTGGACGAGGCGGCCGGCGCGCGGCGAGCGCGAATCCGTTCAGCGTTTGAACAGGTCGAGCTGCGGGTCCTTCAGCAGATCGTAGTTCTTGAGGATGCGCATCACCTGCAGCGTGTCGCTCTTCCGATAGCTCTTGTTCACCTCGATCTTCTCGACGAGGTCGATCAGCAACGAACGGAACGACAGGATCGCGTCGACGCCCTTCTCCTGCAGCAGCTTCACGCTCTCGCTCTTGAACGGGTCCGCCGTCGGCAGCCCCGGCAGCACAAGGATCTTGAGCAGGTCCTTGGGCGCGCCCGGCTCGTTCTCGTCGGGGAAATAGCGCTCCACCTCCTTGATGACCTCCTCCTGCACGAAGCGGAAGATGTCCGGATTGCTCTTGAGGGTGTTCGGCGTGAACCGGTCGGTGTGCCACGCCTTGATCGCCACGACCGCGCGGTGGACCTTGGGCAACTCCGTCCCGAAGAGGAAGAAGTCCGGTTTGCCCGCGCCCTTCTTCCACGCCGGGTTCACGACCAGCAGGTCGATCTCCTCGTCGTCGGTCTTCTTGCGCGCCGTCACCTGGTACTTCCGTACCTGACGGACGAAAAATCCGTTCTGCTCGAAGTACTCCCGGACAATCTCCTCGTCGATGGCGGCCATGTGTGGGGCGGAGTGTGACGCTTCAGGCTCTGGGCGGCAAGGAACCGTTCAGACCGCGCCCACCTCGCGCCAGACCGCCTCGACGGCGTCGACCGGCACATCGTCCTTCGTCTGCGCGTCGCCGATCTTCGGAATCACCACGAAACGCAGCTTGCCCGCGCGCACCTTCTTGTCGCGCTGCATCGCCGTCATCAACGCACCGACTTCCAGCGCCGGATCGAGCCGCACCGGCAACCGATGCGCCGCCACCACCGCCTCGATGCGCGTCGCCTCGCCAGCCGCGAGCAGGCCGAGCCGCTCGGAAAGCCGCGCCGCCGCCGCCAGGCCGAGACCGACCGCCTCGCCGTGCAGGTAGCGCTTGTAGCGGGTCACCTGCTCGACCGCGTGGCCGAAGGTGTGCCCGAGATTCAGGAGCGCGCGGCCGCCGGAGGCCTTGGTCTCGCGCTCGTCGTCCTGCACCACCGCGGCCTTGAGCGCGCAACACTGGCGCACGATCGCCGCGGTGCGCGGATCGGCCGCATCGACGAGCGGTTTCGCCGCCAACTCCGCGTAGAGCGCCGCATCGCCGAGCAGGCCGTACTTCACGATCTCGGCCGCGCCCGCGGCGA
>JAEXPL010000493.1 GCA_023446865.1 Verrucomicrobiota bacterium
GGGTCGTACGGGTGCGGATGACGATGCGGCCCTTCTTCTCGCCGCGCTGCTTGAGCGCCGCGGCGACGGCCTGGGCGGCGTTGATGATGAGGTTGAGGACGACCTGGTTGAACTCGTCGACGACCACGGGCACCTCGGGTTGCTGCGGGTCGAATTCCGTGGCGAGGTCGGCGACGTATTTCCACTCGTGCCGCGAGACGGTCACCGCGGTCTCGATCAGCCGGGCGAGGGCGGCGGGAACGCGGCCGGTTGCGATCGGGTGGGCGAAATCCTTGAGCGCGCCGACGATCCGGGAGATCCGCGACAAGCCGTCGAGCGACTGGGTGAGACAGGAGGGGATTTCCGTGCGGAGGAAATCCAGTTCGATGTCCGAGGCGATCTCGTCGAGCTCGGCCAGGGGGGCCTTCAGCTGGGGCAGCGTCGCGGCCTGGGCACGGAGTGCGTCGACGGCGGCGAGGTAGCGGGTGAGATGCTGGAACGAGAGCGTAAGGAAGCGCAGGTTGTCGGCGACGAACTGGCTGGGGGTGTTGATCTCGTGGGCGATGCCGGCGGAGAGGCGGCCGACCGATTCCTGCTTGTGGGCGAGATCGAGCTGGGCCTGGAGGTTCCGGTGCTCCTCGGCCGCGCGTTTCTGCTCGGTGATGTCCTCCTTGACCGCGATGAAGTGGGTGACGGTGCCGTCCTCGGATCGTACGGGAGAGATGGTGGCGCGCTCCCAGAACAGGGAGCCGTCCTTGCGGCGGTTCCGGAGTTCGCCGACCCAGTCGGCGCCGGCGGAGCTGGTGTTCCAGAGCTGGGCGTAGAACTCCGGCGGATGCGCCCCGGACTTGAGGAGGCGCGGGTTGTGGCCCCTGACCTCGGCGAGGGTGTAGCCGGTCGTCCGCTCGAACCACGGGTTGGCGTACTCGACGGTGCCGTTGGCGTCGGTGATCACGATCGACACCGGACATTGGGATACGGCCCGGGTGAGCAGGCTGAGCTGCTCCTCCGCAAGGCGGCGTTTGGTCACGTCGCGCGAGACTCCGAAGGTGCCGATGATCGTGCCGTCGAGGTCGCGCAACGGGAGCTTGGTGGTGGCAACCCAGGTGATGCGCCCGTCGGGCCAGGTCTCCTTTTCGATCGAGTCGAGGATGGGCTGTTCCGTCGCGATGATCCGCTGCTCGTCGGCAAAGGCGGCGCTGGCGTGATCCTTCGCGAACAGGTCGAAGTCGCTGCGCCCGACGATGGCCGCGGAATTGGCGTAGCCGGCCCAGCGGGCGAGGGCGGCGTTGACGCAGAGGAACCGGCTGGTGCGGTCCTTGAAGTAGATGTGATCCGGGAGGTGTTCCAGGAGCGCCTTGAGCAGGACTTGCTCGAGGCGGGAAAGGTCGGGGCCTGGCGGTTGGGAAGCCTCGGGCATGGTGCGGAGGTGGCGGGAGAGGCGCGGGACCCCTCTCTATCGGTTGCCGGCCGGGTAGCTTGATCGCGATGTGCGGGCGCCCGTTTCGGGATCAAGCGCCCCGGGGGGGCGACCGATGAAGGGGGCCTATGCACGAAGTCGAGATCACCGAGATTCCGCCGCTCAGCCCGGGGGAACAGTCGATCGTGGACTTCCACAGCGTCGTCAATGTCGTCAACGTGCTCAACTGCGAGCTGCTGGTGCTCGGGCTCACGCTGGCCAACGACGAGAATCTTTTCGCGCGCAGCCAGGCGGCCTGTCAGGAGATCATGGACTCGCTGGCCGACCGGGAGCGCGCGCTGCGGCAAGCGGCCGTCGTGGAGGAGCTGGAACGGGCCGTGCTCGCGGAGATCGCGGAGCGTACCGCCGGACACGCGCCCGGGCCGGAGCTTTGCGAGACGCTCGAGAACGTGCGTTCGGTCTTCGCCATCCTGAAGGTGCGGGCGCGGGAGCTGCTGGCCCGCGCCGCCGCGCCGGAGCGCTGGGAGGTCTTCGACCCGGAGGCGCTGCGGCGGAACTTCGCCGACGTGTTCGCGGCGATCGAGCGCAACAGCCTCGGCCGCTACCGCATCCTCTACAACGCCGCGCTGCGGAATCCGAACGACTACTACGTGGATCTGAAGATCGAGTGCGCGGGCGGGGTGCTGGTGATGCCGCCGGTCCTGCAGGATGTGATGCGCGACCTGATCGCCAACGCCCGGAAATACACCCCGCAGGGCGGCCACATCATCGCGGCGCTCCATGCCGATGCGCAGGCGCTGCGTTTCGTCGTGCGCGACGACGGCAAGGGCATCCCGCCCGAGGAGATCCGCGCGGTCGTGGCCGTCCGCAAACGCGCCAGCAACGTCGGTTCGGTCCGCACGATGGGCGGGGGCTTCGGTCTCACGAAGGCGTTTCTGGTCACCAAGCAGTTTGGCGGCCGTTTCTGGATCGCGTCCGAGCTCGACCACGGCACGCAGGTGCGGCTGTGGATCCCGCGGCCCGCGTGAGCGCCGGCGCGGCGGGTCCGACAGGTGCCGTCGTTCCACGCTTCCCGTTCCGAGTGTTCCGGTTCCAGGTTCCACCGCCTGTCTCCAGGATGTCGGATACCGGCCCGAAACGCTCATCCGTTCCGCGGCACCGACCACTGCCTACCGTCAACTGTCCACCGTCTACCGGCCACCGCTCATCGCGCCTCACCGCATGGCGGCGCCGAGGGGCATGGTGTCGAGGAGCTGCTGCTTGAGGTCGGTGGAGCTGAAGGGCTTGGGCAGGAAGGCGTCGAACCCGGCGTTGAGGCACTTGTCGCGGTCCTCGCGCAGGGCGTTGGCGGTCATCGCGACACAACGGGGGCGGTGGCCGCGGGGAAGACGTTTGTGGACATTGCGCAACACCTCGTAGCCGTCGAGGTCGGGCATCTGCAGGTCGATGAGCAGCAGGTCGAAGGTCTCGGCGAGGGCGATCTTCAGGCCCTGGTCGCCGCCGGTGGCGACGATGGGGGTGTAGCCCATCTTCGTGAGCATGCGGCAGGCGACGAGCTGGTTCATCGCGCTGTCGTCGATGACGAGGATGCGGAGCGGATGGGCCTCGGCGAGGCCGGCGTCGAACACCGTGGGCGGGCGGCGGGCCTCGTTGTGGTTGGCCGAGGCGGGGAGCTCGAAGGGGATTTCGCAGGAAAACTTGCTGCCGGCGCCGGGCTGGCTGGTGGCCCAGATGTCGCCATTCATGAGGTTGCAGAGCGACTTGCTGATCGCGAGGCCGAGACCGGTGCCGCCGTAGACGCGCGTGGTCGAGGCGTCGGCCTGGGAGAAGGGGCGGAAGAGGTGCTCGAGCGTGTCGGCGTTCATGCCGATGCCGGTATCCGAGATATCGAAACGCAGGGCGACGGGGCCGTCGGCGAGCGGACCGCCGGCGTGGGCGGGCCGGATCTCGCAGGCGACCTGGCCGTGGTCGGTGAACTTGATGGCGGTGCCGAGGAGGTTGAGGAGCACCTGGCGCAGGCGGGTCTGGTCGCCGAGGACCTGGACGGGCACGAACTCGTCGAGCTCGAGGCGGAGCTCGACGTTCTTGGCCTGGGCGAGCGGCCGCATGAGGCGGATCACGTCGTGGGCGAGGTGATGCAGGTCGAAGGGCTCGTGTTCGAGGACGAGCTTGCCAGCCTCGATCTTGGAGTAGTCGAGGATGTCGGAGAGGATGACGAGGAGGTTCTGGCCGCATTCGCGCAGGGTGCGCAGGTCGGCGCGCTGCTCCTCGTCGAGGTTGGAGGACTCGAGCAGCTCCGTGAGCCCGAGGATGCCGTTCATCGGCGTGCGGATCTCGTGGCTCATGTTGGCGAGGAAGCGGGACTTCACGAGGGCCGATTCCTGGGCGGCGGTGAGGGCGACCTCGAGCTGGGAGGTGCGGGTGGCGACCATCTGCTCGAGCTCGGCGTTCTGGCGCATGATGCGCAGCTGGAGCGTGGAGTTCTCGAGGGCGTAGGCGCCTTGGCCGAGGATGATCGTGAGCAGGCGCATGCCGATGTCGTTCTCATGCATGTGCGTGTCGCGCAGGAGGCCGACGAACATGCCCAGGCAACGCGAACGGGTGGCGATGGAGTGGAGCACGAGCGTGCCGGCGGTGTTGTCGCCGGCGCGGGTGAAGAGGGGGCGGTTCTGGCGCAGCGCCCAGGCGAAGGTGCCCTCGTCGATGGCGCGGTCCACGGCCTGCTGGATGAGCTCGCGGTTGCCGACGGGGTCGCAGTCCTCGAGGAGGAACTCGGCGGTGTCGTGGGCGACGAGGAAGAAGGCGGCGGTGTGGAGCGGGAGCAGTTGGCGCAGGTGGATGCGCAGGCTCTTGAGGATCTGCTTGGTCTCGCCGCTGTTGAGGCTGAGGGAGCTGCCGAGCGAGGAGAGGATCTCGAGCAGCTCGATCTGCTCGAAGGGCCGCAGGGTGCGGATGTCGCCGGTGGGCAGGGAGGTGGCGCTGTTCTGGTCCATGTCCGGGGCGCCGTTACGCGAGAATGGTCTTGGTCACTTCGTCGAGCTGGCGGTGGATCTCCTTCTCGAGGGGCGGGATCATCTCCGCGCCGAGGCCCGCCAGATCCCAGTGCGGGGGGGGGAGCGGGGGCACGAAGCGTTCGCCGCTGGAGCCGCAGCGCATGGCGTTCACGAGTACATCGGCGGTGTGGAGGATGGCGGTCTCGATGGGGTAGAGGCTGCTCGCGCTGTAGCTGTGGTGCATCTTGATCGGCTCGCACAGGCGGGCCGGGAGCTTCCAGGTGCGCAGCAGATCGTAGCCGACGGTGGCGTGGTCGAAACCGAGGATGGTGTTTTCGCACTGGAAGAGCAGGCGTTGCTCCTGGCCGGCCAGCTCGAGCGTGGCGGCGGCCTGCTCGGGCAGGTGCTGGAAGATGACGAGCCGCCCGATGTCGTGCAGCAGGCCGAGCAGAAAGAACCGCTCGGTGTTGGGCTCCCGGCGACGCGCGGCGACGAGCCGGGCGGTGACGCCGCAGGCGATGCTGTGGCGCCAGAACAGCTCCATGTTGACGAGTTCGCGCGGCACGCGGCTGAAGATCGAGGCCACGCAGGTGCCCTGCACGAGGGCGACCATCTGCTCGGCACCGATCATGGTGACGGCATGGCTGATGGTCTCGATGCGGGAGGGAAAGCCGTAGAAGGAGCTGTTGGCGAGCTGGAGGATGCGGGCGGAGAGGGCCTGGTCGGCCATGAGCACCTCGCCGATGTCGCTCATGGAGCTGTCGGGGTTCTGCACGACCTCCTGCAGCCGGTGGAAAGTCTGCGGCAGCGAGTAGACGGTGCGGACCTTGGCGATGAGTTGGGCGACGGTCGTGCTCATGGGGCGGGGGCGGGCGGGGGCGGGATCTGCTGGCGAAGCTCGGCGAGCACGGCCAAGCGCATGAGTTCGGCGATCCCCGGGTGGGCCGGATCGGTGTGGCGGAAACGGGTGCCGACGGCGGCTTGGGCGCGGTCGAGCATCGCCGGGGTGGCCCGGGCGAGGAGCGAATCCTCGTGGTCGGGTGGTTTCGGGCCCTCGATCTCGACCTGCTGGATGCCCCACGAACGGAGCACGCGCAGGTGTTTCTCGGTGATCTCGGTGCCGGTGCGCAGGAGCACTTGGCCGGACGCCTCGACGACGTCCTTTCCGACCTTCATTCCGGGATTGAGTGAATCGATGTCCAGCAGAGCCATGGGCGAAGGCGCCGTTCGGCCCGTGCGGGACAGGGACGTTCGGTGCCGGGGCTAACATCGGGCCGGCTCGCGATAAGTTTAGGGGGGATCGGGAATCGCGGAGCTCGGGGAGCGGAAAGAAACGCGGAACGGAGAACTCGGAGCGGGGAAGGGGGAACGCGGAACGAGGAAGTTGAGACCGGAGCGGAGGGCGGACGGCGGCTCATCCACCGCGTCCATCACTGTCCATCGGGTCCAGCGACCCGCCCGGAAGGAAACCGGAGATCGGAGCGGAGAGCGGAAAGGGAAGAGCGGAAGAGCTCACGCGCGTGGCGGCGGGCGGAGGACGGCGGGCCGGTGTCCGCTGACCGGAAGTCGGACGACAGAAGGTAACGAAGGAAACGAAGACCGGAGGAATCTCGGAGCTCGAACCGGAGGGAAATCTGGAAAACAGGAACGACCGGATACCGGACACCGGAAACCGGTGGACCGGTGAGCGGTACGCGGCCGACAGGAAACCGGTGGACTGGAAACTGGCTCAAGCAGCGGGTAGCGATGAGCTAGCATTTGGACCGTAGCCGGCTTCCACCGGCACGGAACTCTCACGAGTTCCGCTACGCCGGAGTCCATTCAGCGGACACCCGGTGGACCGGCGGCGGTGACGGGCAGACCGTCCACCGCCCACCGTCCACTGTCCACCGGCAACGGCTCAGTTCTTCGTGAACGTCGCTTGGTGCCAGGTGGCGCCGCGGCCGCGGGTCACGCCGGACTGCGGGTTCGCGGCGAGGTGTTCGAGGATCTTGAACACGGGCTCGGGGTCGGTGCCGAGGCGGGCGGCGAGGGCTTCGGCGGTGAAGGCCGTGCCCGGGTCGGCGGCGAGGGCGGCGGTGATCTTCTTCTTCAAGGTGATCACGACGCCGGCGGCCTTCTTGCCGGCTTCGACACCGGGTTGGTGATACGCGTTGATGTTCACCAGCGTGGCGTAGAAGCCCACGGTGCGTTCGTAGAGGGCGATGAGCGTGCCGACGGTCCTCGGCGAGACATCGGGCACGGTGATGGTGAGCGACTCGCGGCCCTTCTCGGTGAGGGCGTCGCGGGTGCCGAGGTAGAAGCCCTGCAGGTAGTCGCCGCTGGTGATGCCGCCGGCCTCGACTTCCATGGACTCGCCGGTGCGGTCGCGCAGGACCTCGATGAAGGTGACGAAGAAGTTGTTCACGCCCTCGCGCAATTGCTGCACGTAGGCGTGCTGGTCGCTGGAGCCCTTGTTGCCATAGACGGCGATACCCTGGTTGACGACGCGGCGGGCGAGATCGAGCTCCTTGCCGATCGACTCCATGATGAGCTGCTGGAGGTAGCGCGAGAAGAGGAGGAGGCGGTCCTTGTAGGGGAGGATGACCATGTCCTTCGCGCCCACGCCCTTGGTGGCGAGGAACCACGCGGCGGCGAGGAGCGCGGCCGGGTTGGCGCGCAGCTTCGGGTTGCGGGTGAGCTGGTCCATCGCGGCGGCGCCGGAGAGCAGCTCGCCGATATCCAAACCTTGGAGCGCCGCGGGCAACAGGCCCACCGGCCCGAGCTCGCTGGTGCGGCCGCCCACCCAGTCCCACATCGGGAAGCGCGCGAGCCAGCCCTCGCCCTGGGCGACGTGGTCGAGCTTGGAGCCCTCGCCGGTGACGGCGACGAAATGCTTGGGGTAGTTTAGGCCGGCGGCCTGGAACGCGGCGGCGGCCTCGAGCATGCCGTTGCGGGTCTCGACGGTGCCGCCGGACTTGGAGATCACGAGCACGACGGTCTCGTGGAGCTTGCCGGCGAGGGCGGCGAGCACGGTGTCCATGCCGTCGGGGTCGGTGTTGTCGAAGAACCAGACGGCCATCTTGTCGGTCTGCGGGTGGCCGAGGGCCTCGCGCACGAACTGCGGCCCGAGGGCGGAGCCGCCGATGCCGACGACGAGCACGTGCTTGAAGGGCCCGCGCGGGCCGGCGAGCTCGCCGCGGTGCACGCGGCCGGCGAAGTCCTGGATGCGTGTGAGCGAGTCGGAGATGGCGGTCTTGATCTCGGGGGTGGGGGCGAGGGCGGGGGAGCGCAGCCAGTAGTGGCCGACCATGCGCTGCTCGTCGGGGTTGGCGATGGCGCCCTGCTCGAGCATGGCCATGTCGTCGAAGACCTGCTGGAACTTCGGTTCCAGGATGTCGAGGGCTTCGGAGTCGAAGCCCATGCGGCTCAGGTCGAGCGTGAACGCGAGGCGTTCGTCGTGGAAGGACAGCGAGGTGAAACGGGACCAGGACATGGCGGGAAGGATGAGGGACCGGGTACGAATGACAAACGGCCGGTTGCACGGCCGCGGAATTCGGCGCGGACGTTGCCGGGTCGGCGCCGGGCTGGCGAGCGAAACTACCGCGGGAAAGCCCCCGGCTGCATCAACCGCGCGTTGCCGGTGGGCAGTGGACGGTAGACGGTGGCCGGTGATCGGTGTAGCGGAACGCGTGAGCGTTTCGATCCGGTGACGGGTAACTCGGAACGCGGAACTCGAAACGCGGAACGCGGCGATCGATCTGGAGAACCTGGCCAGGGCGCTGACCTGGCACTCTGATCTGGACGAGAGAGAATGTGGAAATCAGGAAGGCGGGAACGGAGCCCGGATTGACGACAAAAGGTAACGAAGGGGAGGAAAGGGTAGGAGCCGGTGAGCAGTGGACGGTAGACCGTGGCCGGTGATCGGTGTAGCGGAACGCGTGAGCGTTTCGATCCGGTGACGGGTCACTCGGAACGCGAAACTCGAAACGCGAAACGCGGCGATCGATCTGGAGAACCTGCAGGCCAGGGCGCTGACCTGGCACTCCGACGCGTTCCGCTACGACAGTCCGCGCTCGGCCCTCGCTCGCAGCGCACAACGTGCGGGCTGGGGCCGTGGAAGCGAGAGATGGCATCTGCGCCCTCAGGTCTTGCGGCAGGCGAGACCTCGGACCGGCCACCGGGCCGCCGCGAATCTGTGCCGCGTTGTTCATTTTGGCTTGAACACGCAACCGCCGGTCCGAAACTCACCGGCGAGTGCCCACATCACGTCGAGCCCCCGGCATGGAGCCGGCCCCCGTCGCTCTTGCCGATGCCGCCCCGGAGGCGAGCGCGCTCACCCCTGCCCAATGCGAGATCGTCGAATTGTGCGCGGATGCGGTGCAGCAGCTCGGCCTCGCGCGCTCCGTTGGCCAGATCTACGGCGTGATCTATGCCTCCCCGCGGCCGCTGGCGTTCGCCGATATCGTGTCGGGGCTGGGCATCAGCAACGGCTCGGTCAGCCAGGGCCTGCGTTTTCTGCGCGAGCTCGGGGCGGTGCGTTTGGTCGAGGATCCCGAGGGTCGCCGCGAGCTCTTCGTGGCGGAGACGGAGTTGCGGCGCTTGCTCGGCGGCGTGCTCGAACATCGGTTTCGTGCGCCGCTCGAGGTGAGTGCGGCGCGACTCAAGGAGTTGGCGGCCCGCATCGACCCCGCCGATGCGGCCCACCGCGAGTTCCTCGCGCAACGCATCGAAAGCCTGCGCACCTGGCATCGCACGGCCCTGCATTTTCTCCCCCTGCTGCAGACGTTCATCGGAAAGGGGAAGGGGTAGGGGACGACGACGGAGGACGGACAGAAACCAGAAACCAGAGACCGGAGACCGGACGACAGAAGGTAACGAAGGACACGATCGCGTAGAGGGCTCCGCCCCACGCGACTTCGCAGAGGACAGAGGATCTTTCAGAATTCAGCAAAGACAGAGCATCTCTCGCCATTGCTAACGCAAGGGCTTGCGAGGCTCACCGCGTTCCCTTCCTCGCCCCTAGGCGCTCCGGTACGCGGTGGGACAGAGGACGGACGACAGACGACAGAGGACAGGATCAGACAATCGCGTGGGGCGAAGCCCTTTACGCGAACACAGTTCACCGAATGCGCGCCACCACCAGCGCCCACGCAGTCACCTCCCCGGGAAGTGACGGGGCGAAGCTCAGCCGCGTACCGGAGCGCAGCGAGGAACGCGGCTCGCCTCGCCAGCATTATTGCGTCCGCAAAATGCGAGAGATGTTTTTTCTCCCACCACGGACCGCAGCACGCCTCGCGATGACAGCTGTGTACCCACTGGAACACAGCGAGCCTTGCGGAACGCAACGATGAGAGATGGGACCGCAGCGAGGGAGGCCAGAGGCCGACCCACCGCGTACCGGTGTCCGGTGGACAGTGGACGGGTGCCGGTGGACTGTGGACAGTGGACGGTGGCCTGTGGCCGGTGGACAGTGGAGATTGTCGGAGCTGCGCCCCGGTTCGCCGCGTTCGCAGCCGCGTACCAACATCTGCCGCGTACCAACTGGAACGCGGCATGGAACGCGGCTCCTCGCGCTTGCGCGCTGCGGTACGCGGCTGACCTGGCGCCACGTCACCGCCGTGGCCTACAGTTTACCGGCACGAAACGCTCACGCGTTCCGCTACACCGAGCTCCGCCCTCCGTCGTCCCGTTGCCTTGTTGTAGGCCAGGTCGCTGACCTGGCGCCACGTCACCGCCGTGGCCTACAGTTCACCGGCACGAAACGCTCACGCGTTCCGCTACACCGGTCCACCGTCTCCCGGCAACTGGCCACTGGTCACCGATGACCGTCTTCTGCATTGTCCTGCGTGCCTGAGCTGCTAGGGTCCGCGCCGCAAACCACTTTTCGGCGACAGCGTTCGCCGGGCTAGACACCACCAACCGCCACCAGAATTTCGCCCGCACCTTCGTTTTCGTGCTGCCGCCCCCACGCAGCCCCGGAAGCGGAAGACACCACCGCTTCCCTTTTCCGCCTGCCTGACCCATGCGCTACATCGCGATCAACTGGCTCTATCTGATTCTCTCGACCGTCGTGCTGTGGACGCCGCTGGTGCTCTTCGTCGGCCGGCGGCTGCGCAAGAAGCTCACCTATCCCGAGCGCAACTACTGCGTGGGCATGAACCACCTGCTGCTCTCGCCGTGGTCGTGGCTCGACCTGCTCCGCTCCGGTGCGGCCGCCTGGGTGCTCGTGCATCTCGCGGTCAAGGTGACGGTGATCAAGCAGACGGTGGCGTTGCGGGTGATCGACCAGACCAACCCGTATCCGGCGCTCGGGCTGCAGGTGGCGATCCTCGGGATCGGCGTGCTGCTGCAGGTGTTCGCGACCGGCAACGTGCTGATCCGCGTGGCGCCGTTGTTCTACCTGATGGGCGTCGCGATCGGCGTGGCGCCGTGGCAGATGGCCGTGTTTGGCGGACTTCTCGCGCTCACAATCGGCGGACTCGTGCGCTGGCCGCTCGGCGTGTTCCTCTTCCTGCCCGTGTGCTACGCCGGCTTCGCCTATCTCTTCAAGCAACTCTCGCCGCTATATCTCGTGCCCGCGGCGCTGTCCGGCACGGCGTTCGTGTGTAGCATGCTCATCGACCGCCCGCTCGCTTGGCTGGTCACCCACACGCAGGCACGGGAGTGAAGTGAGAAACGCGGAACGGGGAACGTGGAACGCGGAACGAGGCGGAAACGATCGATCTGGAAATCAGGAACTCAGGAAACTGTAGGCCGGGGTGCCGACCTGGCCTTCCGATCCGGACGAGAGTGAACGTGGACAGCTGGAAGGCGGGAACGGCGACGTTAACCGCAAAGAACGCAGAGGCGGCAGAGACCGGACGACCGGAGCGCGGTTGGCTGCCGGGCAGGAAACCCTCCACGACTGGGACGACGTGAAGGCTCGCTTGCTCGTTCCCCTGGCCTGACGCCGCCACTTGCGCTGGCGTGGCGATCATCCTACTTTCCATCCATGTCTTTCGCTGAGATCAAACAAGCAGCCGAGAAGCTCTCCTCTGCGGAGGTGCTCTATCTGGCGGCGTACTTCCACCACTTGTCTCGGCGGAAGGACCCTGCATACCTCGCCAGCCTTGACGAAGCTTGGCAGGTTGCGGAAGCCGGTGATCGGATTTCGCTCGAGGAATTGCGTCGGCTCGAGCGCGAGGCCAGTGGGGCGGGCCTGTGACTCTTGGCTACGAGTTTTCCCTGGTTGGGGACGCAGCGCGGTCACTCATCGCGCTCCCACCCCGGCGGCGACACAAAGCGTTGGCGCTGATCGAGGGATTGGCCGCTGATCCCTTCATGAAGCCCGATTTACAGGAACAAGGCCCCTCGGGGAGGACCTTTTCGATTCTGGTTCGCGACGATCTTCTTTTGACCTACTGGGTCGATCACGCCGCGAAGGAGCTGCGTGTGTTGCGGATCGAGTTCGTTTGATGGCAGTGCTGGACCGTCTGGTGAACCGTGGCGCGATGGCCGAGAGCGCTGAACCCGAAAGGCGGAAGATCGAATTTGGAACGCGAGGAATCAGGGTCGCTGTAGGCCGGGGCGGCGACCCGGCATCCGGAATTGCGACAGAAGGTAACGAAGGGAAGGAAGGGTAGGAATCGGTGAGCAGAGTAGGGTTCTGCTGTTCAGCATTCTGCCCAGCGGCAGAACGGCGCCAAGCGCCTACGAGACGACGGAGGACGCAGAACGGAAACTTGAAACGCGTAACGGGGAACGGAGCGGAAGCGATCGATCTGGAACTCAAGGAACCAGGAATAGAGGCCCGAAACGCTCACGCGTTCCGCTACAGCCCTCCCGGGCGCCGCTTGCGGCGACCTCAGGTTTTGCGGCACGCAAAACCTCTTGAGACCTCTCGTTGACGTTCCCAGGGCGCGGCGCCATTGACAGAAGTATTCCGTGAGACAAGGTTGTGAGACATGAAGACCGCGACTGTTCGCGAACTCCGCAATGCCTTCCCGAAAGTCTACCGTCTCATTCAAAACGGCGAGTCGGTTGAGATCACCAATCGGCGCAAGGTCGTTGCCACCTTATCGCCCCCGACCAGCAAGAAGGCGGCTCGGCTTCTGCGCCCATGGTCCGACGTGGATGTTCGCCTTTCAGAATTGAGCCAGCAGCCGATGCTCCCGGTATCGGGTGCCGACTTGCTCGCCCAGGATCGCGATCGGTTCTGATCCGTCGATGGTCTACGCTGATACCTCTTTCCTGTTTTCGCTTGTGCTGCACGACGCCAACACCGCCGCAGCCTGCGCCTACCTCAAGGGGCATCCGGTCAGCCTCATGTTCACCCCCTGGCAGCGATGCGAACTGCAGAACGCGATTCGCCTGTCCGTTTGGCGGGGAAATTGCGACGCCGCCGCGGCGAAGCGCGCTCTCGAACGGATCGCTGCGGATGTTGCCAGCGGGAATCTTGATGAGACACCGCTGGTTTGGCCCGACGTGCTCAGGATCGCGAATGAACTCAGTGAGAAGCATACTGCGGCCCTGGGCGTGCGCTCATTGGATTTGCTCCATGTGGCTGCGGCGGAAAGCCTCCGCGCGAAGACGTTTCTTACCTGTGATGGCCGTCAACTCGCACTGGCGCGGGTGGCCGGCCTGCAGGCCAGCAAGATTTGAACGGGCAGGGGTCGGAGGACTGAGGTAACAGGTCGCAGGTAACAGAGTGATCGCGTAAAAGGCTGCGCCCCACGCGATGTCTGAGGCGCAAACGATCGATCTGGAAATCTGGAACTCAGGAAGCCGTAGGCTAGGGTGCCGATTCCCGGAGCGTGAAACCACTGATGCACACTAATGGGCACTAACTCGGAAACTCGGAACGCGGAACTCGAAACGCTCACGCGTTCCGCTACACCG
>JAEXPL010000031.1 GCA_023446865.1 Verrucomicrobiota bacterium
TTTTCCCTCCTGCTCGTGCAGGCGGTGCTGCCGATGGCCGACTTCGGCCCGCTCGCGGCGACTGGCGTGTTGGCGGGTGGTGTGCTGCTGACCACCGTGGGTGTTGGTTTGGTGGAGTCGCTGCTGGCGCGGTTCGCGTTCAAGCAGGTACCGTTCCTCCTCACACTCGCGTTTCTTCTGTGCCTGTTCGCTCTGCTCGTCGCGTGGAAAGGCGGTGCGGCATGAACGCGGAAGTTTCGATCCATCCCACAGAAGATAACGAAGGAAAGGAAGGCTCCGGAGGTCTGAGGGAAGGTCGTACCCTCCGGGTGGGCCGGATGTCTCGGCTCACCGGTGACGGTTCGCCCTACCCGCAGAACCGCGCTGTCCGAGCTTCGTTCTCTTCGTTGCCTTCTGTCGAAATGGAACTCCTCCCATGAACGACACCCTTAATCTCCTCATCGGCCTCGCGATGGGCCTGAACCTCATGGCGCTGGGCAGCAGCCGCATGCCGACGCTGATCCGGGCGATGTCCATGCAAGGCGTGGTGCTCGGCGTGATGCCGCTGCTGATGGGGCACCATCTCGAGTGGCCGGTGCTCCTCGTCGCGGTGGCGACGATCACGGTGAAGGGCGTCATCATCCCGCGTCTGCTCAACCGTGCGATGCGCGCCGCCAACATCGACCGCGACATGGAACCGCTCATCGGATACGTGCCGTCGCTCCTGCTCGGGGCCGGCGGCACGATCGCGGCGATGGCGCTGGCCCGCTCGCTGCCGCTGCTGCCGGAGCATGCCGGCTCGTTGTTGGTGCCGGGCGCGTTGGCCTCGGTGCTCACCGGCTTCGTCCTCCTGATCGGCCGGACCAAGGCCATCTCGCAGGTCTGCGGCTACCTGATCCTGGAGAACGGCATCTACCTCTTCGGCCTGCTGCTCATCCGCGCCACGCCGCTCATGGTCGAGGCGGGCATCCTGCTCGACCTGACCGTCGGCGTGTTCGTGATCGGCATCATTGTCGACCGCATCCAACGCGCGTTCGACACGCTCGACACCCGCAAACTCACCGTCCTCCGCGAATGAAAGAGCTCCTCCTCGTGATTCTGCCGCTGGTCGGCGCGGCGTTGGCGACGGTCTGGCCGAGCGACCGCAGCCGGCCGTGGTTGCTGCCGTTGTTCGGCGCGGCGCATGCCGTGTTGTCGGTTTGGTTGCTGCTGGTGCCGCCGGTGCAGCCGCTGGGCACGTGGTTCGGTTTTGATCCGCTCGCGCGCGCCGTGTTGCCGGCGGTTTCGCTGCTGTTCCTGTTCTGCGCCGGTTACGGGGTCGCCTATCTCCAGGCCCGGGCCGAGCGACCGAACCGCATCTTCGTCGCGCTGTTGCTGGCAGTGCTGGGCCTGCTCAGTGCGGGCCACATGGCCCGCCACCTCGGTCTGCTCTGGATCGCCACCGAGGGCGTCACGCTCGCGGCGATCCCGCTCCTGCATTTCAACGCCACGCCGCGCGCCTACGAGGCGACGTGGAAATACCTGCTCGTCGGCGGCACAGGCATCGCGTTGTCGCTGCTCGGGTCGTTCGCGCTCGGCTATGCGTCGCTGCACGGCGGCGGTTCGGGCGACCTCACCTTCGGTGCGTTGGTGGCACAAGGCCACGGGCTGACGCGGCCATGGATGCTCACGGCGTGGGTGTTGTTGCTCGTCGGTTACGGCACGAAGATGGGCCTGGCGCCGATGCACACTTGGAAGCCCGATGCGTACGGCGAGGCGCCGGGCATCGTCGGCGCGATCCTCGCGGGCGGCGTGACCACCGTGGCGTTCACGGCGATCCTGCGTGTCCGCGCTGTGGTGGCGGCGGCGGGCGACGGTGCAGTGGCGGATCGCACGCTCATCGCCATCGGGCTGTTCTCGCTCGTGGTGGCGGCGCTGTTCCTCCTCGGGACGCGCGACTTCAAGCGCATGCTCGCCTACTCGAGCGTCGAGCACATGGGCATCCTCGCGCTGGCCGCCGGGCTCGGCGCGCCGGGCTTGTGGGCGGCGCTTTTCCATGTGTGGGGCAACAGCCTGACCAAGGGCGCGCTCTTCCTCAGCGCCGGCAACATCCGCCGCGCCGCCGGCGCGCGCTCGATGGACGAGGTCGGCGGGATGGCCGCGCTCACGCCCGTGTCCGCCGCGATCTTCGTCGCAGGCATGTTCGCGGTGACGGCGCTGCCGCCGTTCGGACCGTTCTTCAGCGAACTGCGGATCGTGCGCGCAAGCTTCGGACCGGCGGGCAACACCACCGCCGGCATCGTGTTTCTCGGTTGTCTGCTCTTCGCCTTTTTCGGCCTCACCCGCGTGACCTTTGCCATTGTCGACGGCCGACCGCGCGTCGGCTCCCAGGCGGCGGGACGGAAGTATCCGGAGACGGCCGGAGTGCTCGTGTCGCCGCTCATCCTGATGGGCCTCTCGCTTTGGCTCGGCCTCGCGCTGCCCGAGGTGCTCCGCACGGCGTGGACCGAGGCTGTCGCCCAAATCACCACCGCGCCATGAACGCCGACTTCACCCTTGTTCCGCTCGCCAACGCGACCTCGATCCGGTGGGCCGAGGTGCCGGAGTGGCCCGCGGCGGAGTTCGTCACCGTGGTCGCCGCGGCGCTCGAACGCGGCGGACGGCTCTGCGCGTGGTTCGGCGTGGCCGAGCCGGCGATGGGGCCGGACGCGCTGCGCCTCGTGGCGGTGGTGGCGTTCGACGCCGAGAACACCCTCGCCGTCGGGCGCAGCATGCCGGTCTTCGAGCGGAGCTACCCGTCGCTCACCGTGCTCAACCACCAGGCGCATCTCTTCGAACGCGAGGTGTGGGAGCAATTTGGTGTCGAGCCCGTGGGCCACCCGTGGCTCAAGCCCGTGCGCCGCACCGCCGGCACCGCGCCGGCCGTGGGCGAGTTCTTCCGCGTCGACGGCGGCGAGATCCACGAAGTCGCGGTCGGCCCGGTGCACGCGGGCATCATCGAGCCCGGCCACTTCCGTTTCCAATGCGCCGGCGAGGAGGTGATCCACCTCGAGATCGCGCTCGGCTACCAGCACCGCGGCATCGAGCGCGCGCTGGCCGGCGGTCCGCATCGCGCGACGTTCTCCCAGATGGAAACGCTTGCGGGCGACACCACGAGCGGCCACGCCACCGCGCACGCGACCGTGTTGGAGACGCTCGCCGGCGGCGAGGCGCCCCTTCGTGCCCAATGGCTGCGCGCGCTCGCGCTTGAACTGGAGCGGCTGGCCATCCACACCGGCGACCTCGGCGCGCTGGCCAACGACGTGGCGTTCCTGCCCACGTCGTCGGCGTGCGGAAAAATCCGCGGCGATTTCCTCAACCTCACTGCGCTGCTCTGCGGCAACCGCTTCGGCCGCGGCCTCGTGCGCCCCGGCGGCTGTCGCCACGATCTGGACGCCGAGCGCGCGAAGACCCTGCTCACGCGGCTCGACGCCGCGCTGGCCGAGGCCGAGACCGCCGCGACCTGGCTGTGGGACGCCGCCTCGGTGCGCGCCCGCTTCGAGAACGTCGGCGCGGTTTATCCTCAACAGGCAGCGGCGGTCGGGCTCGTCGGTCCCGCGGCGCGCGCCAGCGGTCTGGTGCGCGACGTCCGTTACGATCATCCCGCCGGCTGGCACCGCTTCGCGCAGGCGCCGGTGGCCGTGTGGTCGGGCGGCGACGTGCTTGCCCGCGCCCGCGTGCGCTGGCTGGAGATCCAGCGCTCGGGCCAGTTCCTTCGCGAGCAACTGGCGTCACCGCCGGAAGGCGACGTTCGCGAACCGCTCGCGCCGGCAGCGCCGGACACGCTCGCCGTGGCGCTGGTCGAGGGCTGGCGTGGCGAGGTCTGCCACGTGGCGCTGACGGACGCCGCCGGTCGTTTCCGCCGCTACAAGGTGGTCGATCCCTCGTTCCACAACTGGACCGGTCTCGCGCTCGCCCTGCGCAACCAGGCGATCTCCGACTTCCCGATCAACAACAAGAGCTTCAACCTCTCCTACTGCGGCTTCGATCTGTGAGGCGCGGAGCGGATGACGGAAGACAGAAAACGGACGACAGAAGGTAACGAAGAGAACGAAGATTCGGAATGAAACAGCAAATCAGGGAGCTGGCCCGCAACTGGGACAAATACCTCCACCTAAAGGGGCGTGAGCATTGGCGGATCGATGGCGTTCAGGACCCCAGAGCGTTCTTCGCCGCTTTGCCCATTATCTTTCCGATCGGCTCGACGCTCATGTTTGAGGGCTTGGCCATTGGTGATCGGGCGCGGGCGCTCTTCAGAGAGAAAGCTGCGTTATCGGCACGGCGCGTCGCTTGTGACACTCTCGATCCGATTCCGGAAGCGTTCCATGTGATCTTCGACCAAGATCTTGCTGAGCGGCTGTGCGCGATCATGGCGACGACTGGAGTGGACAGCTGCTGCTGCCATTTCAAGGGGTACTCGGAGAACCAGATCATCTTCACTTTTCATGGCGCATTTGAAGAGAGCCTCGTGCTGAGCATCAATCTCCCGGAAGAGGCAGTCCGTGACTTCTCTGAGCGCCTTGGACTGCAGGTTGTGCGTGATTCGTTCCCGACTGATCCTCGCGTGCTGCTTGAACAAATGGATCGTTCGCTGAACCCAACATTCTGGCAGCGCGCACGGAGGCTGATCTTCGGGTGAAATCCGGTCCGCCTTCGTTCTCTTCGTTACCTTCTGTCGTCTCCGATTTTCCGAACCGCTAAACCACTAACGCCATGTTCGTCCTCGATACCATCACGCACCGGTTGAAGCGCGGCTGCGAGACGATGGCGTACCCGGACGGGCCGGCGCCGGCGCTGCCGGACCGGCACGGCGGGGCGTTGCGCGTCGACGCGGCGAAGTGTGCCGACGGCTGCACGGCGTGCCTGCCCGTGTGTCCGACGGAGGCGATCACGCGGCCCTCCTTCGCACCCTCCGCCGCCAAGGCTTTGGAGGGCGGGAAGGCTTCGGAGGGCGCAGCCCACACGGGCGTGAGTTTGGATCTCGGCCGTTGCCTGTTTTGTGGAGAGTGCGTGGCGGCGTGTCCGTCGCATGCGATCGTGCAGACGCGCGACCATCGGATGGCGGTGCGGCGGCGCGAGGATCTGGTGCTCGGCGCGCTGGGGCAGGAGGAGTTGCGGCTCGCGGCGGCGCTCGACGACAAGCTCCGCAAGCTGCTCGGGCGATCGCTGCGCCTGCGGCAGGTGAGCGCGGGCGGCTGCAACGCCTGCGAGGCCGACACCAACGTGCTCGGCACCATCGGCTGGGACCTCTCGCGCTTTGGCATCCAGTTTGTGGCGTCGCCGCGGCATGCCGACGGCGTGCTGATCACCGGGCCGGTTTCGAAGGGCATGGAGCTCGCGCTCAAGAAGACGTGGGACGCGGTGCCCGGCCCGAAGATCGCCATCGCCGTAGGCGCGTGCGCGATTTCCGGCGGGCCGTTCGTCGGCCACGAGGAGCATTGCGGGGGCGCGAGCGCGGTCGTGCCGATCGATCTCTACATCCCCGGTTGCCCGCCGCATCCGCTCACGATCCTCGACGGTCTGCTGCGCGTGCTCGGCCGCCTCGAGGGCAAGGCCGCCGGCGATGCGCCGAGCGGGAAAGTGGCGAAGTAGGGCCGGTCTTCGACCGGCCGCGCAAGACGTGAGCCGGAGAGCGGGCGCGAGTCCAACCGTCCAGTCGGAGACTGGACCTACGAGCGGTGCGTGCCGACGAGTAGCGCCGGTCTTCGACCGCCCGCGCCGGACGTGCGCTGCGGATGGGGCGCGAGCCTGAGGGGTCCAGCCGGAGACTGGACCTACTTGCTGGATTGCCGCTCGCGCCAGAGCAGCCACGCGGCGGCGGCGAGGAAGGCGAGGTCGCGGACGAGGTAGATCGCGTAGCCGGTAGTGCGCACGGAGGCGGGGCGGCCGAAGCAGCCACAGACGATGTCGAGCCCGCGCACGGCGGCCTGGCCGATGGCGGCGAGGAAGACGACGTTGAGCGCGACGACAATCCAGAGCGCGGCGCGGCGGTGGCGTGGCCAGAGGATGGCGACGCCGGTGCAGAGCTCGAACCACGGCAGCCAGAGGGCGACGATGGGAGTCATGACATCGGGCAGCATCCGGTAGGTGAGGAGCGCGGCGTGGAACTGCGCCGGGTCGGCGATCTTTACGACGGCGGCGGCGATGAAGATGCCGGCGAGCGCGAGACGGAGGATGGTTGCGAGCGTTCTCATCGGCCCACCGCCTTTTGCCAAGCGGACCAGCCGCCGTGGAGGATGACGACGTCGTCGAACTGGTACTCGCGGCGGAGCTTTTCGGCGACGGCTCGGCTGGAGCCGCAGGCGCGGTCGTCGCAATAGACGATCACGCGGGTGCCCGGCTGCCAGCGGGCGATGATCGCGACGATCTGGGTGTCCCAATCGTCGGGGTTGAGCGGAAGCGCCTCGGGAATGTGGTCGCGGTCGAAATCGGCGGCGGGGCGGGCGTCGAGCCAGAGCAGCGGACCACGGTGCTCGCGCGCGGCGGTGAGCGTGGTTTCGTCGGTGGCGGGCGCGTCGTGCAGGAGGGCGCGGGCGCGCGGGTCGAGGGCGAGCGCGGCGGCGGCGAGGAGCGTGGCCACGCCCAGGATACCGAGCCAGCTGCGCGCGAGTTTCGTCATCGGCTAGGACTGCGGAGTTGCGGCGGGCGGCGGGGCCGCGCCCTTGGGCGGAAGCGTACGGGCGACCAAGGAGAACTCGCGTTCGGCGGTCTCGTTGGCGAGGCGGACGCGCAGGGTGATGATGGCGAAATTGTGGGCGGTGGGCGGCGGGGTGACCTCGATCTCGAAGGTGCGGCCGGAGTCGTCGACCGGTCGGCTGGTGACGGCGAAGGCGGGATCGTTGGTCTGGAGGGCCGCGATGGTGGCGGTGACGCCGGCGGCGCAGGTGAGCCGCATGCGTTTGGGGGCGCGGGGCTCGTCGGGCTGCCAGAACACGTAGCGCAGGTCGAAGGCGACCATGGGC
>JAEXPL010000043.1 GCA_023446865.1 Verrucomicrobiota bacterium
CCAACGGCTTCCTCATCACCATCGTCTCCGACGCCATCACGCTGCTCGGCGTGCTCGGCTTCCTCTTCGTCATCGAATGGCGCCTCGCCCTCGGCATCGCCGCCGTCCTGCCGCTCTTCCTCGTCAACCACTTCCACCAGCGCCGCCAGATGCGCGAGGAAAGCCGCGTGCACCGCCAGAACTGGGACCACGTCGTCGGCTTCCTCCACGAGAAGGTCGCCGCCGCGCGCGTCGTGAAGTCGTTCACCAAGGAGCAGGAGGAGATCGCCGCCTTCGCCGCCGGCATCAACGCCGACTACTTCAACTACTCCCGCATCGTCATCCGCTACACCAAGATCGGCATCATCGCCGACCTCCTCGGCTCGCTCGGCACGCTCGTCGTGCTCGGCTACGGCGGCTGGCTCGTCCTCGAGGGCCGGATGCCGGTGGGCACCCTCGTCGCCTTCTACGGCTACATCGCCTTCATCTTCCCGCCCATCGTCCGCTTCGCCGACCTCAACCTCGTCTTCCAGCGCGCCACCACCTCGCTCGAGAACATCTTCGCCCTGCTCGACACCAAGCCCGAGGTCGCCGATTCCCCCGCCGCCCGCGCTCTGCCCCCAGTTCGTGGCGACGTCGCGTTCCACGACGTCTGCTTCGACTACGACCGTGAGCCGCCCGGCCAGGGCCGCCCCCGCACCCTCACCAACGTCTCCTTCGCCGCCCCCGCCGGAAAGCTCGTCGCCATCGTCGGCCCCAGCGGCTCGGGCAAGAGCACAACGGTCAACCTCCTCGCCCGCTTCTACGACCCGGCCTCGGGGAAGATCACGATCGACGGCCACGATCTCCGCGGCGTCACCGCCGCCTCGCTGCGCCGCCAGATCGGCATCGTCCTCCAGGAGAACATCCTCTTCTCCGGCACGCTGGAGGAGAACCTCAAGTACGGCCGGCCCGACGCCACCCGCGAGCAAATCGTCGCCGCCGCGCAGGCCGCCAATGCCCACGAGTTCATCGTCGCCCTGCCCGACGGTTACGCCAGCACCGTCGGCGAACGCGGCGTTAAACTCTCCGGCGGCCAGCGCCAGCGCATCGCCATCGCCCGCGCCATCCTGAAGGACCCGCGCATCCTCATCTTCGACGAAGCCACCAGCGCCCTCGACACCGCCTCCGAGCGGCTCATCCAGCAGGCGATGGAGCGGCTCATGCACGGCCGCACGACCTTCGTCATCGCCCACCGTCTCTCGACGATCCAGAAGGCGGACACGATCCTCGTCATGGACCAGGGCCGCCTCGCCGAGCAGGGCACGCACGCCGAGCTCCTCGCCCGCGGCGGCCTCTACGCCCGCCTGCACGCCCTCCAGTTCAAGGAAGTGGCGTAGGCCACTCCGTGCTCGCCTTATGGAGCTGCTCGCCAGAGCAGCTATCCGAACTCGGTGCCAGCTCCGCCTGGCCGTTCTCGCGAACGGCGCCACACCGTAGGGCGCGCCTTCAGGCCGCCCAATTCGGCCCTGTCCTCAAGCCGCGGCGCAAACTGCCAACGTATCATCCTGGTCTTGTCGCCCCCGGGGCGTGTGAGCAGTCTGGCCCCGCTCCCCCACGAACAACGCCCCCGAACCGGTCGCATTTTGCGACCACTTCCCCCATGCCCGATGCCGAGCTTGTTCCGCTGGAGCCAATCCAATCCTGCATTCTGGTGCTGCGCGGCGTGCGCGTGATCCTCGACGCCGACCTCGCCCGCCTCTACGGCGTGCCGACCAAGCGCCTCAACGAGCAGGTGAAACGCAACGCACGGAAGTTCCCGGAGGATTTCTGCTTCCGACTCACTGGGGAAGAGGCGGAAGCCGTTAGTGCTTCAAGGTCGCAAAATGCGACCTTAAAGCCGGGCAAAAACTTGAGGTCGCAAAATGCGACCTCAAGTCAGACCAGCCACGGCGGCCGGCGTTTCCTCCCCTACGCCTTCACCGAGCATGGCGCCATCCAGGCGGCGAACGTGCTCAACAGCGCGGCGGCGGCGGAGATGAGTGTCCACGTCGTCCGCGCATTCATCCGCCTGCGGCAGCTGGTGGTGAACCACAAGGCCATCGCCGCAAAGCTTACGGAGATCGAAGCTCGGGTGGGCGCACACGACGAGCAGATCGCCGCCGTGATCGCGGCGCTCCGCCGCCTCACCGCACCCGACGGCCCGCGCCACCGCCGCAAGATCGGCTTCGGAAAACCGGCGTAACCGTTCAGCCGACCCAGCGCGCTCGGCTCGACGTAGCTGAACGGCTTAACCGTTCAGCCGCTCCGCTTTTCCGGGCTGAACCGCTGCGCGGTTCAGCTACGCCCGACCGCCTCACCGCTCGTACAGCGGCAGATACCGCTCGCCGAGGTAACGGATCAGGTGACGCGGCGAGATCCCCTCGCCGGTCACCGTACGAACCAGCTCCTCCGTCTCCAATCTCCGGCCACGCTGGTGGATGTTGGTCCGCAACCAGCCGAGCAGGCGGCCGAAGTTGCCCGCGGCGAAATCCTCCTCCAGCCCCGGCAGCGCCGCGTGCGCGGCGTACCAGAGCTGCGCGGCGATCATGTTGCCGAGGCAGTAGCTCGGGAAGTACCCGAAGGCCCCGCCGGACCAGTGCACATCCTGCAGGCAGCCCTCGCCGTCGTGCGCGGGCGTGAGGCCGAGCAACTCCTGCGCGAGCGCGTTCCACGCCGCCGGCAGGTCGGCCACGGCGAGGTCGCCGCGAAACAGCCGCTGCTCGATCTCGAAGCGCAGGATGATGTGCAGGTTGTAGGTGACCTCGTCGGAATCGACGCGGATGAGCGTCGGCGCCACCTCGTTGATCGCGAGGTAGAGCATCTCGGATGAGATGCCGTCGAGCCGCGCACCAAACCGCGCACGGAACTTCGGCTCCCAGTGCGCCCAGAACGCCCGACTGCGCGCCACCTGGTTTTCCCACAGCCGGCTCTGCGACTCGTGGATGCCCATGCCCACGTACTCACCGAGCGGCGTGCCGATCCAATCGCGCAGCTGCCCCTGGTCGTAGAGCCCGTGGCCGGTTTCGTGGATCGCGCTGAAGAGCGAGTCGAGCGGGTTGTCGGCGTCGAAGCGCGTGGTCATCCGGATGTCGTGCCCGTCGCCCGAGCAGAACGGGTGGAGCGATACGTCGATCCGTCCGCGGCCGTAGTCGAAGCCCAGCGCCGTCGTCACCTCGCGGAGAAACTCGCGCTGCTGCTCGACCGGAAAACCCTTCAGCAACCCGTGCGGCGCCTTCACCGGCGCACCGATGATCCGCCGGGCGAGCGGGACAAGGTCGCGCTTCAGGTCCGCAAACAGCGCCGCAAACCGCACCGCGGTCATGCCCGGGTCGTGCTTGTCGAGCGCGTGGTCGTAGGCGTCGGCCGCGCCGAGCAGCTCAGCCTCGCGCTTCGCGCAATCGAGCTGCCGCTGCAGAAACGGCGCAAACTTCGCAAAATCGCGCGCCGCCCGCGCCTCGGCCCTCGCGTGGTAGGCCGCGCTGTCGAGCCGCGCCTTCTCGGCGACGAACTCCGCCGGCAGCTTCGTGAGCCGGTCGTAGTCCTTGCGCGCGTGGCGGCTGAGCACGCGCTCCTCCGCGGTGACGTTCTCGCCCTGCGCCTCCAGTGCAGCGAGCGACGCACCGATGCGCGGGTTCGTCGCCTCGCGGTGGTGCAGCTCGGCGAGCAGCGCCGCCTGCTCCGCCCGACGCGCCGCCGACTCCGGCGGCAGGTTCACCTGCTCGTCCCAGCCGAGGA
The DNA here is from genome assembly GCA_023446865.1 of Verrucomicrobiota bacterium. Lineage (GTDB taxonomy): Bacteria > Verrucomicrobiota > Verrucomicrobiia > Opitutales > Opitutaceae > CAJCBL01. The sequence continues at coordinate 3,736 of JAEXPL010000043.1, forward strand.
CCGACTGGACGGAGGCGAGGACATTGGCGCGTTTCAGATCGGCGACGAGGGTCTCGGCGGCAGGCGACATGCGCGCAGCTTGAAGCACCGCGGCCTTTTCACAAGCAGCCAACCCGCGCCATGCGGCTCACGGCACCGGGCTGCGGAACGGCGAGGCGGGCAGGCCGGCAGCGTTGAAAAGATTGCAGACCGGCACGTTGGCCCAGCCGTAACGCACCGCCTGCGGCGCCGCGACATCCGCCGCCGACACCACCACCGTGTCTCCAGTAATCACCGCCACCGCGGAATGGAAGACGCCGTCGGCCCCGGCGAGTTCGAAGCCGGTCGGCGCACCACCGGGCACAACGAGTCCCCCGCCCACATGGGTGAAGCGTACCACGGCTTTGCCGCCTTCGAAGGCGGCGCCGGCAAACACCGGACCGGAGAACTCGATCGCCTCGCCGTAGGCCACGGCGCGTGCCGCCAACGCCAGCCGCTCGCCCACCGGCCGCTTGTCGGCGGGATGGATGTCCTCGGCGTCGCCGCAGTCGGAGGTGACCACCATCGCTGTATTCTTTGTTTCCTGCCAGATCTGCAGCTGCGCCTCGCGCAACTCCGGCGTCATGTCCTTGAACGGCGCGATCTGCACAAAGAGGAACGGGAAGTCGCCCTGCCCCCAGCCACGGCGCCAGTCGGCGATGGTCTGCGGCAGCAGGCGGCGATACTCCTGGGGCGCGCTGTTGTTGGCCTCGCCCTGGTACCAGATCGCCCCGCGGATCGCGTAGGGCTGGAGCGGTGCGATCATGCCGTTGTGGAGCACCGTCGGCACGTTCGGGCCCATCACCGGATTCAGCGGCGACTTGCCGCACTGCGCCATCGTTACCGAGACCTTGCGCAACCACGTGCCGGCGAGCGGCACCGGCGCGCCGGCCACCGGAGTCAGCGTCATCTGCGCGGGCCGTCCCCAGAAACCGCCACCGCCGCCGTTGTCGATCACACGCACCGCGACCACATTGCGCCCTGTGCGCAGCACTCCGGCCGGCACGCGGTACTGGCGCACGGTGCGGTAGTAGCCGCTCTCGCCCACCTCGACGCCGTTGACCCAGGTCGTGTCGATGTCGTCGATCGGCCCGAGGTCGAGCGTCGCCTCGCCCGCCACCGCACCCGCCGGCAATTCGAACTCCTTGCGCAACCAGACGATGCCGTCGAAGCCGGGCAGACCGGACTGTTCCCAGAGGCCGGGCTCCTCGCTCTTTGCCCAATCGTCTGTCGCCACCTTATCAGCACTCCATGGTTGCGTCGCCATCGTGCCGGCGTCGTGTGCGCGGCACCAGGCGGAGAGCGCCTCGTGGTAGCGACGCGCCGCGCCCGCCGGGTCGCGCATCTGCGCCTCCATCAGAGCGAGGGTTTCGGCGTAGCCGGGCAAACCGCCGAGCGTCCGCGCGCTGGTCCACGCCTCGGCGGGCGTGCCGCCCCAGGACGAGGGGACCAAGCCCACCGGCACGCCGCGCGCCTGCAGCAGGGCTCGGCCTAAGAAAAAGCCCACCGCGGTGAAATCCGGCGCCGTCGAAGGCGTGCACACGGTCCATTCGCCGGCCACGGTCTCGCGCGGCTCCCCTGCGGTGACCTGGGGCACGTAGAACTGCCGGAGCTGCGGCAGGTTCGCCGTAGCCGCCTCGCGCTCCCAGCCGATGATCGCCTTCTGGCCCGGCCGCAGCCCGAGCTGGCGCTCCATGTTCGACTGGCCGCCGCAGATCCATACTTCGCCCACGAGCACGTCCTGCAACGTCACCGTGTTGGTGCCGCGGATCGTGAGCGTGTACGGCCCGCCTACCGGCAGCTCCGGCAGCCACACGAGCCAGCGCCCGTCCTTCGCGACGGTCTCCGCCTTCCGGCCGGCGATCTCGACGGCAACCTTCTCGCCCTCGTCGGCCGTGCCCCACACGGGCACCTCGCGCCCCTGTTGGAGCACGGCGTGGTCGCAGAAGGGCGGGTGCGGCCGCACCGCAGCGAAAAGTGGCGCGGCAAAGATTACGGCGACCACGGATAGGGCAACCGGAAGGCCTCGGGGATTCATGGTCCGAACCCAAAACCGCATCGGCCCTTTGCGCAAGCCGGGCGGTGGCGGCCATGTCGCCGTAGCGGTGGCACACAACCTGCAAACGCCGGACCCGCCTATGGCAAACCCTCACAACCCTATCCAGAACTATGCCCGCATCCCATTCGTGTTGGGCGTCGCGCGCTGTACCAATGGCAGCGACGCCGTCGAGACCTCGAGTCCGACAGCCGATGCGCTCGGGAACATCCTGACCTTCTTCTGCCAAAGTGCCGCCCTCATCGGCGACGCCTTCGGCCTGGAGGACTTCAACGAGGCACATCTCCACTCGAAAACCACCACAACCATCTGCCTCCCTCGTCCCGGGGAAAGCATCGGCCTGCTCGCCGCCCCGACCACCCGGCCGGCCGACATCGTCGCCAAAGTCGCCACCCTCCGCGGAGAGATCTGACCATGCTGTTCGACAAATTCACCCAGAACATCCTGGAACTGCCCGGAGTAGAGGGCCTCTGCCTGGTCGATGCGGCCACCGCAGCCCTGCTCTACAACCGGATGCCCAGTTTCATCCCCGCATTCGCGTTCGAGACCGCGCTGCGCCGCGTCTGTTCGCTCTACGAGACCATCGACGAGAGCTACCAACCCACCGACGATTATGTCCTGAAGTTCACCAACAAGAGTCTGGTGCTCCGTCGGAGCGGCGAGGTCATCCTCCTCCTGCTCGTCGCTGATACCGCTCACTTGGTGTCGCTGCGCATCGTGACCAACATCGTGCTCAAGAACCTCCAGGGCACGCCGGGCATCCTCGCCGAACTCCGCCAAGCTTCCCCGGTGCCCGCCGCCTCCCCGGCGCCAACGCCCCCCGCGGCGGCCGCCCAATCTGCCGAGCCCCCGCCCCCGGCCGGCGCCGTTGCGCCAACGATCATGAAGTCCCGGCGCGTGTACCGCGGCGTGGTCATCGAGAACTAGCGCCATCTGCCGGCCGCGTGGGCGCACAACGCCCAGTCACGACGGCGGCGCTCCTCGTCGCGACCGGGCCTGGCCGCTCCGGCCACAGTCGGGCATTCGCTCCGGCGGCGCGGGGGCCGTTCCGTCGGCACCTTGCCCGCCGCCGTTTCCTCACTACGCTCGGCGCCGCCTTCGCCCATGGCAACGCCCCACGCCCAATCCTGGTACGGCTGGCGACCCGATACGCCCGACCCGCGCGACCGGCTCTACGCCACGATCGCCCGACCGCCACGGCGGTTGCCGGCGCGCGTCGATCTGCGCCGCTGGTTTCCCCGCGCCGAGAACCAGGGTTCGATCGGCAGCTGCACCGCGCACGCCCTCGTCGCCAGCCTCGAGTACCTCGAGGTGCGCGCCGGCCGCCCGCTGCGCCACCTCAGCCGCCTCTTCGTCTACTACAACGCCCGCGTCCTCGAGGGCACCGCGGCCACCGACGACGGCGCGATGATCCGCAACGGCGTGAAGACACTGGTGAAACAGGGCGTGTGCGCCGAGACGCTCTGGCCGTACCGCGTGCGCCGTTTCGCCGAGCCGCCTCCGCCGCCCTGCTACACCGCCGCGGCCGCCCACCAGGTGCTCTCCTACCACCGCGTCCACGGCCTCACCGAGATGCGCCAGTGCCTCGCCGAGGGATTCCCGTTCGTCTTCGGCCTCACGACCTACGCCGCCTTCGAGAGCCCGCAGGTCGCCCGCACCGGCCGGGTCGAACTCCCGCGCCGCGGCGAGGAGGAGAAGGGCGCGCACTCCGTCTGCGCCGTGGGCTACGACGACCGCGCCGGCCGTTTCCTCATCCGCAATTCCTGGGGCGCCGACTGGGGCCGCAGGGGCTATTGCACCGTGCCCTACGCCTACCTCGCGAACCCCCGCCGCGCCTCCGATTTCTGGACTCTGCGCTCCATCGAGGGCGCGTGAGCGGGTCCGGCCGGCGTGCGCGTCTTCACTGCGCAATGCCGTGCCGCCGGTACGCGGCGCGCCGGTGTCACGCGCCAGGTGGCGGCTCCACGGCTGCGCGGTTCGTCCGGCATTCGCGTCTTCGCTGCTCAGGGCCGTGCACCCGGTGCGCGGCGCTCCGGTGTCATACGCCGAGCGGAGGCCCCTCAGTCCCGCTCTTCTTCGGGGTGTCGACTGGTTCCGGCTCTCTTCATGCCGCACGAGCAGCCCCCGCAGCGCCCAGAGGACGTAGGCGAACACCGCCGGCACCGGCGCGAAGAGCCAGAGCACCATCGGCCCGATGCCCGCATCGCGCGGCAGGTGCACCTGCTCGCCCCAGCCCAACAGACTCTACACGGAGGCGAGGACGTTGGCGCGTTTCAGATCAACGACGAGGATCTCGGCGGCGGGCGAAATGGTGCCGCATGTTGCCATCTCGCCGCGGGCGCTCAAGGCCGGCTCGCCGGGTGACGCATCCCGCTGCTCCTCCCCGTAGACCGGCGTTTTCCGCCGCCTCCAGGAAGCGCTGAGTATCCATTTCCATCATTGTCAGTTTGGCGGCGTTCGTCCAAGTCTCGATGCGACACGCGGTGGACCCGGACCCACGAGGATTGGCTCGCCGCGAGGCCTAGGTCACCGCCGTTCCGCAAACTGACACCAGCACACAAATTCCCGCCGGCCGAGCTGGGCCCCACTTTCGACTGCGCCACGCGTCCCCCCGCCATCTCCACCACCCGCGCTTTTCGCTCCCGCCATCATGAAACCAATCGTTGCGTTCCTGCTCGCGCTCCCCGCCCTCGCCCTCGCCCAAGGCTCGCTCACTCCGGCTGCCGCTCCGGCGCCGACGATGCGCACCCTCACCCAGATCGAGCCGCGCACGCCGCTCGAGAGCGGCGTTCCGGGAGTGACGGTTGCCGCCAACGGCGGCTTCGTCATCTCCGCCCCCGGCTCCTACTTCCTCACTGCCAATCTGGCCGTCAGCTCAGGCAGCGGCATCGAGATCACCGCCAGCAACGTCACCCTCGACCTCTCCGGTTTCACCATCTCCTCCACCGCCAGCCCCAACGCCGGTTTCGCGATCGCAGTGGCAAACGCCCAACAGGGCATCACGATCCGCAACGGCCACATCGTCGGTAGCTTCACGTACGACCCGAGCACCGGCACGGGCTCCGGCTCCGGCTTCGCTCGCGGCATCTTCTCTTCCAGCATCATCCGCAATTCCCTCGTCAGCGGACTCACCATCCGGGGGACAAGCACCGATGGCATCTATCTCGACCAAGGCTCCACCATCGATCACTGCGTTGTGGAACATTGCGGAGGGATGGCACTGCGCGCCCAGGTCGTCACGAACAGCTCCGCGATCGACTGCAATTCCGGCATCGCCGGCGAGACTCTGAGCAACTGCCAGGCAATCGCCTACAACGCCGCCATCAACGCCACGCAAACCGCGTCCAACTGCACCGGCACCAGTACCGCCGGCACCGGCCTCAACGCCGCCAATGCCGAGAACTGCATCGGCACCAGCACCTCCGGCACCGGCCTCAACGCCACGCAAACCGCCACCGGCAGCACCGGCACCACCGCTTCCGGCAAATACGGCCTCTACGTCCTCGGCTCCGCCACCGGTTGCAGCGGATTGTCTGGCTACGGCTACGCCGGCTTGTTCGCCCGCATCGCCCTCGACTGCGACGGCAACTGCCCCGGCGGGACCTACGGCCTCCTGGCCGATGGCGCCGCCACCAACTGCACAGGCTTCATCGGCTCGGCCTCCAACACCGTCGCCGGCTCCGCCGCCATCCGCGGCGGCGTCGTCACCGGCTGCAATGCCGAGAATATGAGCACCACCGCCAACACCTACGGCATCTTCGCCTTGATCAGCGCCCACAACTCGGTCGGCGGCGGCGTCATCGGCATCAAAGCCAACACCTCCGCCAACTTCTGTCACGGCGTCTCCACCGGCACCACCAGCCCGGTCGCGATCTCCGCCTCCACCGCCATCGGCTGCACCGGCAACGGCACGATTGTGGCGACCAACAAGTATCTCATGCCCTGATCCGGTCCACGGCCGGCCTGCCACCTCTTTCCCATGACACGTCACACCCCCGGCCGCGCCCTCCTCCGCCTGGCCGGGCTCGCCCTGCCGCTCGGCCTCCTGGCCCAGCCCCAGCTCAACACCGATTTCGCCTACGGCGCCAATCTCGGCTGGATCAACGTCCAGCCCCAGCGCGCCACCCACGTCTACGTCGACATCAACGAAACCTTCTTCGGCGGCTTCATCTACGGCGCCAACATCGGCTGGATCTCGATGGGCGACGGCACCCCGGCCAACGGTTCCAGCTACGCCAACACCTCCGCCACCGACTGCGGCGTCAACCACGACGGCGGCGGCGCCCTCTCCGGCTTCGCCTACTCCGCCAATTGCGGCTGGATCAACTTCGGCTGGACGACCGACCCCAACGACCCGAACCGCCCCCGGTTCGACTTGGCCGACGGCACCTTCCACGGCTACGCCTACGGCGCCAACATCGGCTGGATCAACCTCGGCTCCGGCCACCTCGTCGCCGAGAGCATCAACCGCCCCGATACCGACGGCGACGGCATCGACGACAACTGGGAGCGGCGCCAGTTCGGCAACCTCACCACCGCCGGCCTCGGCACCGACAGGGACGGCGACGGCCAGAGCGACGCCGCCGAGTATGTCGCGGGCACGAATCCGCAGGACGCCGCCAGCTTCCTCCGGATCGTCTCCCACACCTACGGCCGTGATCAGACCATGGTGACGATCGTCTTCACCTCCAGCCCGGCCCGCCGCTACCAGATCCAGCACTCCACCGACCTGGTGAACTGGTCCGATGCGGGTGCGGGCATCTTCGCCGCGGATCCCGGCGCGACCACGACCCAGATCGTCGTCGTGCCCGGCACGGCCCGGCACTTTTTCCGCGCCGGCGCCATTCTGCCGCTCCCGCAGTAACCGCTCCGCCATCGGCGTTCCGCTTCCAGCCTCGTGGACACCGGTCCATTGCCGGGGGCATCATCGTCCATGGCGGGCGCAGCTCGCTCATCACGGATTGCTCGGTTCACACCATCGCGGGCCGGGGCATTGCCGGCCATGCCGTGGCCAACTTCGGGGCCGAGTATTGCGGCAACAGCGGTATCGATGCCGAGCCCGCACCGATCGCTACGGGTCGAGCAGGAGCGGCATCGGCCTCAAGCCCGAGCTGGCCAGCAACTGCTCCGCCCAAACCGCCATGGGCAATGTCGCTCCGGTCATCGCCGCATCCGCCACGAACTGCCGCGGCACAACAGCAAACCCGGAGGCAAGGCCATCACCGCCGCCACCACCATGGGCTACGACGACCACGCCGGTCGCTTTCTCAACCGCAACTCCTGGGGCGCCGACTGGGGCCGCGCCGGCCACTGCACCGTGCCCTACACCTATCTGCCAACCCCCGCCGCGCCTCCGATTTCTGGACGCTGCGCGCCTTCGAGTGCGCATGAGCGAGGCCGGCCGGCCTTCGCGTCTTCACGGCTCATGGCCGTGCACCCGGTGTGCGGCCCTGCGGTGTCACGCGCCGGGCGGAGGCTCCTCAGTCCCGCCCTTGGTCGGGGTGTCGATCTGGTTCCGGCTTTCTTCATGCCGCACGAGCAGGTTCCGCAGCGCCCAGAGGACGTAGGCGAACACCGCCGGCACTGGCGCGAAGAGCCAGAGCACCATCGGCCCGATACCCGCATCGCGCGGCAGGAACAGCGGCCCCACAAGCAGCACGGCCACCAGCACCGCCGCCAGCGCCGCGAGCCCACCCAGCACCATCCGACCGGCCAACCGCACACCCGCCCACGGAGTCTGCCCGGCAAATAACGCCAGCAGCACCACCGTCGCACCGAGCCAGAAGACAGCTCCCAGGGGGAACGCCGGCCGGTCCACGGTGAGAAGGAGTCGAGGCGAGATCATGTGCAGGTGTGGTGCTTTTCTCGGGAGTGGGCCTGGCCACACCTAATCCAGACTGATGCTGAACCACCGGCCATCGGTGCCTGATAGTGGCCGGGAGTGGTAGGGCTCACCGGGCGGCTTCCGGTCAGGGATCCGGCAGAAGCCCATGGACTCCCCGTGAAACGTTGCCGTCACAAAAACGACATGCCGTCGGTCCCCAGACTCGATGATCCAAGCCTTTCCACCGACAGAAAGGCCTTCAAAGCGAGGAGGCAGTCGGAGGCGTGAGTGATGACCGAATGTCTCAATCGCGAACTGGCCCTGTTCGGCCTTCGTGGTCGCCTCGTCGAACTCTGTGCGATGCCACCAAAAGAACACCGGCAGACGGGAGAGACCAACGAACACGACCGGCACCAGGACCACGACGGCGAATGCATTCAGGCACGCCGGCGCCAGTCCTCGCCTCAAACCCAGCGCACGACCCAGCCGGATCAGCGAGCGCACAAGGAGGACGCACCAAACAACGAACAACGCGACCATCGCCATCCCGGTGACCAGCCAGCCCAGCCGGACCTCCAGCAGCGCGCAGAGGGCAACGACCACTGCGAATCCGAGAAGGAGCCACGCACTCCGAACTGCCGTGTCGCGAAGCGACGGTGTTGTTGCCGCGGATTCGCTCATGGCACGCGCCTCTCACTTCCGTGCGGGCATCGTCGCTTCCTTGAAGGCGGCGTTGGCGGCGCGCAACGCGGCCCAGTCCTGCAGGTAGTCGACGGCGAGGAACTGGTGCACGGTGACGATCAGCCAGAAGAGCAGGAGAAAGCGGATCTTCGACGCCTTGTGGCGGAAATGCTTCTGCGCGAGGTACGCGCCCGGCCACCCGCCCAGCGCGGCCACCAGATGCAGCGTGCTCTCGGCCACCCGCCACTCACCGTGGCGCGCCCGCAACTTGTCCAACCAGTAGACGAGAAAGCCGATCGTCGACATCCCCGCCGCACAGCCGACCACGAGCCGCCAGTCGTTGCGGTCGATCAGCTGGTGGAGCGCCCAGCCCGGCGCGGCCAGCAACACCACCAACACGCCGAGATGCCGCAGGCGGATGCGTCCGCCGTCGTTATGGTGCTCGACGTCCTGGGCGAGGATCTGGCCCTTCTCGTCACGTCCGAGCCGGAACTCCACCACGTCGCCCACCTCGGGCTGTTTGTGCAGGATGACAAAGTCGTCGCGCCGGAGCGGGATGCGGTGCTTCTCGAAACTGATGTGCCCGCGCCCGAGACGCACCTCCCAGTCGACGATGCGGGCCGTCAGTTTGATCGACGGGCCCTTGGGCATCGTGGCGAACGAGGAATGGTCGCGGCTGGAGTACACGACGGAGGCCATGCCCACGAAAGAACGACACAGCCCCGGCCCGCGGCAATGCTGGAATCAGCCGCGTTTGGAGAGGCTCACGTACATCGTGAACTCGCCCGCGGCACCGGCCTGCCACTGCGGGGAGAACTGCTCGAGCTCCACCACCGGGAAGCTGGGATGCCCGGTGTACACCTGGGTGTAGAAACCGTCGTCCGGCGTCGCCGCCTCCGGCCCGCGGCATTCGCCGAAGGCCAGCGACAGGCGGTACGCGCCGATGCGCGCCACGAGCGTCTGCGGCGGGAAGGCGAGCTTGTCGGCCTTCGACGCGACCGACAGGACCACGCCGCCCGGCACCTCCTCGATGCCTTCCGGCCGCGGAAAATCGGGCTGGAACCGCGGCCCGGAGAACTCGCTCACCCGGAAATACCCCCGCGGCCACTTCGCGCTCGGGGCCGTGCGCAGCTCGACCTTCGTCTCCGGCGGCGTCTGCAGAATCTGGATCACTTGGACCGCCTTCGTGCCGCCCGCCGCAACCGCGACCCGGCAGGCGAGGCGTTTGCCCGCGATCTCGTAGATGCGGGTGAGCGGCGGATAACCCTGACCAGTCTCGGGCATGACCAGCTCGAGCCGGTCACCGACCACCTTGACGTCCGCAGCGGCCGAAGACTCCCAAGCCGCGGGCGGTGGCCAGCCCCAGAGCTCCTGCGGGCCGAGCCACACGCGGTGGCCGGCCCAGCCCCGTTCGTCGTCGCGCGTGGGCACCTCGAGCAGCAGGTTGCCGGCGTCCGGCTCGGCCGGGCCGAAATGCACGAGGCGGCCGCGTTCGACCGAGACGATCGCGCGCCAGTCGGTGGTGACGATTGCGAAGGCCCGCTCGCCATTCCAGGTTGTGACCGTCCACTCGGCGGTCTGCGCCGGAGCGGTCTGCGCGGAGATGTGGGCCAGGCACGAGGAGAGCGCCAGGCAGCCCAGGAGAACGAACTGTGTCTTCATTTCTTGGGTTCGTTGAGGAGACGGTCGGCCGCAAGGACAAGGAACAAATAGTCGGTCGTGCCGCCGCCGAGCACATACTCGGTCTGCTGCCAGAGGAACGGCCACTCGAGCAACTCGGGAAAATCGGGCCGGATGAGCGCCGTGCCCGACACGCTGCCGCCGGGCAGGTAGGACCAGTCGGCGCGGTTGAAGCCGTAGGCGACGGTGGCCGAGCGCGACCCGACACCGGAGGCGAACGACGCGGTGTTCGCGCCGGGGTGGCAGCCGAGGATGAAGTTGAGCGAGTGGAGCATGAGCTCGCGCGAGAAGCTCTCCGGGAAGGCGCGGTGCAGGAAATACTGCTCCATGCCGAAGCCCTGGATCTGCCAGCCCGCGCCCCAGATGTCGGGCTCGTAGGGCACGCCGTACGGGGTCTTGTGCTCGAGGGCGGCGACCTCGGCGCGGTAGGTCTTCACCGCCTCGGTCACCTCGCGGGTGAACGCGGCGTCGCCGATCGCGGCGAGCGCGCGGCCCACGATCCAACCGACGCGCGGGGTGCGCGGGTGTGCGCCCTTGCCGCGGATGTTGTCGCAGATCTTCTCGCGCTGGGAGAGCAGGTAGTCGGCGTAGGCGCGGCTGTTCGTCGTGAGCAGGAGCTCGACGGCGAGCGTGATGCGCGGGCTGGGCACGGCCTTCATCCACGGCTCGGTCGGCTCCTTCAAATCGTCGGTGGTCCTCCAGATTGTTTCCGCGACCTGGACACACTCGGCCGCGAGCGGGTCGTTGTAGCCCTTCAGGGCCCGGGCGGCGGCGGCGAGGCCGGCCGCGGTGTTAAGCTCGCGGAAAGGATTATTCTCCGTGCAGACCCAGCGGTCGTCGGGCGAGCCGACGACCCCACCGTCGATCGGCGGCGGGGTGGCCGCGGCCTTCTTCGGGTCGAAGACGACGTTGTCCGTCTGCATGCTGAACTCGCCGAGGTGGGTGTACTGGCGCTTGGTCGGCACGATGATGCCGCGGTAGAAGCGGCCCATCGACCGGTAGCCGCCGAGCACGGTGAGCAGGCCGTGCTCGATCTGCTGCAGCATGTCGGGTTTGCCGTCGGGCCGCTGGATCTCGACCACGCGATTGGCCTGGTCGATCGTGGTGCCGTCGTAATCGACACCAAAACTTTCGTACGCGAGCGCGAGGCCGTAGATGGTGTCGATCTGCGACTCGATGCGCAGGTCGTCGTCGCCGGCGTCGTGCCAGCCGCCGCGGTCGAGGCCGGGCACGGGTTCACCCGGCTGGAATTTGCAGAGCGTGGACGGACCCTGCGCGTAGCCGTCGAAATGCGTGAATCCGACCGGCGCCATGCGCGCGTCGTCGAGATGGCAGCTGCCGTGCCAGACACGGTAGCGGTCGTTGATGCGCATGTGGCACATCTGGATCGGCAGGAAGTATTCGAGGGTGGGCTGCCAGACGTGGCGCGCATAGATGTCGGCGCCGATCCGGAAGGGATTCGAACGCACCTCGCCGTAGATCACGACATACATGCCGGGGGCCGTGAGCGCGGTGAAATCGAGCCGCAGGTAGTGGTAGCGGAGGAAACGGCCCCACTCGTCGCCCTTGGCCTCGAGCACCTGCTCGAGTTTTCCGTCGGCGCCGATACGGGAGACGACGACCGGGAAGCGGCGCGCGTCGGTGCGGTCGAGCTCGATGGTGGCCCACTTCTGCTGCGCGGGATGGTAACCAACCTGCGAAACCTGCACGACCGGAGCGGAGAGGAAGCCGGGCAACGCGTGAGGCGTGACGAGCCAGTTGATCGCGCCCTTCGTGGCGCCCTTGGCGATGGTGGAGCGCACGACGAACCAACCGTTGCTGTGCTGGGCGCGGCCGTCGACGAGCTCGAGGGTGCCGCCGTCGTCGTTGCGGATGGTCATGCGCAACGCGTCGACCTCGGGGGCGATCGAGAGGCTGCGGCCGGTGGCGAGCGCGGCCTGCTGGTACTCGCCGGCGGCATCCCGCACGCCGGGGCCGTTAGGCTGAAGCGGGAAGATCCCGGTCTGGTTCTCGGTCGCGAAGGACTTGCCGAAGAGCAGGCCGGGGAAGAGCTCGAAGTTGAAGCCCACCTTGCCGATCCACTCGGCCGGCAGCGGGGCATCGAGGTCGACGAGGATGCGGAAGGCCGTGCCCTCCGGCCGGATGCGCACGGTGTAGCCGAACTTCAGATCCGGGTACTCGATCGGGTTGAAGCCCTTCCGGTTCCTCGCCTCGTCGGGAAACAAGCAGTGCACGCTCACCTCGCCGGTGGCGCGATCGATCACGCGCTTGCCGACGACCGGCGTGGGCTGCCACTGGCCGGGGGTGCGGTCGAGGCGGAGGTCGCCGTTGGTGGCGACGCGCTGGCCGTTGAGGATCACGCCCACCCCGCCCTGATGGCCCTCGGGGTAGTAGTCGTGCGCGAGCATCACGTTGAGCCCGGGCATCTCGAGGTACTCGAGTTCGTTGAGAGCGAGCTGCGCCGGCTCGGCCGCACGGGTGTGCAGGGTGGCGGCCGCGAGCAACAGCGCGCAGGCGGCGGAGGGGATTCGGGGGAGGTGCATAGGGGAGAACACGGGGGATGTTTGGAGAAAAGACGCCGAGCGCTCAGCCGCTCGTGGGTTGCGGGTAGGAGCCTGCTGGCAGGCGATTCCGGATCCGGGGCGACGGCGCGCAGATCGCCTGCGAGCAGGCTCCTACACCCGGAAGACCGATCACAAAGACGGGGGAACTATGGCGCAGCGGGTTCATCGATTCGGCTCAGGCGCGGAGCAACCAGTGGAGGGTGTTGAGTCAGAGCTGGCGGATGGCGGGCGGCTCGAACGAGTCGAGCGAGTGGCCGTTGGCGAGATAGGCGGTGCGGCGCGAGCCCGGCGAGCTCCCACGCCACCGGCGGCAGCGGTTTGTCGAGCTCGGGCCAGAGCATGCCGCCGGCGATGTAGAGATCGGCATCGTCGAGGCGGTCGAGCGCGTCGTTGCCGAACGCTGTTTCCAACTTCCAATCACCGGGCAGCCACGAGCGCACGAGCGCCGCCTGGGCGTCGACAGGGTGCCACGGGCCACCGGTCTGGAAGAGAAGACGTTTCATGGGGCGGAACGGAAGAGGTGCTCAGTCCTCAGTGCGTCTCGATCGCGGCCTCGAGGCGGAATGATCCGCGCAGCGGCAGATCGCGCGACGAGCGGCCGACGACGATGCGGTACTCGCCGGTCTCGGCGACCCACGCCTTCCGCTCCGGCGAATAGTAGGAGAACGCCCGCGCGTTGAGCGTGAGGCGCACGGTGCGCTTCTCGCCTGGTTGGAGCTGGACCTTCGCGAAACCCTTGAGCTCGCGTACCGGGCGAACGACCGACGGCTTTACCGGCTCGACATAGAGCTGCACCACTTCGGCGCCGGCGCGCGCGCCGGTGTTGGTCACCTCGCACTCGACCGTCGCCACCGCGCCCGCCTCGCCGCCGGCGGCGATCTTGAGCCCGCCGAGGTCGAACGTGGTGTAGCTCAGGCCGAAGCCGAAGGGGAAGAGCGGCTCGACGTTCTTCGCGTCGTTCCAACGGTAGCCGACGAACAAGCCCTCGTCGTAGTGCACCGTACCGGCCTCGCCCGGATAATGGCGGATCTTGCCCGAGGCATGCGCAACACTCTCGGTCAGCTTGCGCGGGAAGGTGCAGGGCAGGCGGCCCGAGGGATTCACGTCACCAAAGAGAATGGACGCGATCACGTTGCCGCCCTCCATGCCGCCGTACCACGCCTGCAACACCGCCGGCACCTTCTCGAGCCACGGATCCATCGCGACCGGCGAACCGGCGACCAGCACGACGACCGTGCGCGGATTCGCGGCAACCACGCGGGCGATGAGCTCCGGCTGGCCGTAGGGCAGCTCGAGCGACTCGCGGTCGCTGCTCTCGGTGTCGTTGTGCCGCTCGTGGTTGAGCCCGGCGACGAAGATGACCACGTCGGCCAGCTTCGCGGCGGCCACGGCGCGATCGGCGAGCTCGGCGGGATCGAGGTGGCGGTCGGACAACTCGGCGTGTTCGGCGGCGCCGGTCACGTCGTAGGCCTCGAGACGGCGGTACTTCGGCGCGAGCACGCCGAGGGAGAAATCGATGTCGGCGCGGCCGTCGGTGTACGCCAGCAGGCCGGCCAGCGGTGTGATCTCGTAGCACGCCTTGATCTCGGAGCTCTGGCCGCCGGGGGCCTGGAGGCGCACGGCGTTGTCGCCGATCACGGCGATGCGCGTGATCTTCGTGAGGTCGAGCGGGAGGAACGCGTTGGCGTTCTTCAGGAGGACCATGCCCTCCTCGGCGACTTTGCGCGCGGTGGCCTGGTGGGCGCGGGTGTTCTGCGAGCCCGCGGGGCGCTGGTCGAGCGCCTTGGTCGCGAGCAGCACGCGGAGGTTGCGCCGCACCTTGTCGTCGAGCAGCGCGAGCGGATACTCCCCGCGCTCGATGCCCCGGCGGAACGGATCGGCGAGGTAGTAGTTCGCATACGGCCCGCGCGTGCCCATCTCGAGGTCGAGCCCGTCGCGCGCCGCCTCGCCGGTGGAATGCGTGCCGCCCCAGTCGGACATCACGAGGCCGCGGAAGCCCCATTCGCCCTTGAGGATGGTGTTGAGGAGGTAGCCGTTGTGGCAGCAATGCTGGCCGCGGAACTTGTTGTACGCGCCCATCACCGACCACACACCGGCCTCGCGCACCGCCGCCTCGAACGGCGCGAGGTAGAGCTCGCGCAGCGTGCGTTCGTCGACCTCCACGTTCACTCGCCCGCGCTCCACCTCCTGGTTGTTCACGGCGAAATGTTTCACGCACGCGGCGACCGCGCCGTCCTGCAGGCCGCGGATCACGCCGATCCCCATGCGGCCCGCGAGCCACGGGTCCTCGCCGAGGTACTCGAAGGTGCGGCCGTTGAGCGGCGTGCGCTGGATGTTCACACCCGGCCCGAGCATGATGTGCTTGTTGCGCTGGCGCGCCTCGTTCGCGAGCACGCCGCCGTAGGCGAGGCCGAGCTCGGGATTCCAGGTCGAGGCCAGCGCGATCGAGACCGGCATCCAGGTGGCGTAGTCGTCGGTGCGGCCCGCGGGGCGCCAGCTATCGAGGCTGATCTCCTCGCGCACGCCGTGCGGTCCGTCGGACATCCACATCTTGGGGATGCCGAGCCGCGGCACGCCGGCGGTGCTGAACTTCGAGTCGGCATGGATGAGGCCGAGCTTCTCCTCCAGCGTGAGCCGCGGCAGGATGTCCTCGACGCGCTCGTCGAGCGGGACGGACGGATCGAGGTAGCGGGGTTTGGCGGCGTCCTGCGCACGCCCGAGCGGGCAACACAGGAGCAACGCCAGGGCGGCAGCCGAAAGCGGTTTCATGCAGAGGGGAGTTACGGGATGTGCGCCGACGCTCAACCTCGGCTCCGCCCCCGCCAAATGAAATCGGCCTGCCGCGCCGCGTTGCAGCGCAGGGTTAATGCGGATTGGCGGCGCGCTCCGAACCCGCCTGCGGGTGGACGCGCTTGCCCCAAAGCGCGTCGCCGGCCCCGCCCGCGACCAACACACCATCGCTCGGCGCCCCGAGCACACGTTTGTGGAAAGGTCGCCGCGTCCGAGCCTGCCGCCCACTGGCAACCGTCTACCGTCCACCGTTCCCCACCGCTCACCAACCGACCAACACGCGCAACGGCCCGAGCAATTCGGCGGCCATCTGCTCGTGCTGGAAGGCGACCGGGTGCGCGTTGGTCGGCGTACCCGGATACTGGTGCAGCGGGGCGAAGGCCACGCGCGAGTCGCCGGCCGCGTGCGCGGCCTCGATCACCGAGCGCAGGCAGCGGCGCTGGAACTCGCGTTTCTTGCCGTCCTCGGTCGTCGGATCCTCGCTGCGCATCGGGCTTTCCGTGAAGAGCACCGCAGCCTTGGGATAGGCCGCGCGGATGTCCGCGAGCAAGGCGGCGAAGGCGGCGGTGAATTCCTTCTCCGAGAGCCAGCCGGAGTTGAGGTCGTTCTGGCCGAGGGCAATCACGACGGCGTCGGGCTGGTACTGAGTGTGATCCCACTTCGCCGCCGGATCGTCGGGCAGCGCGAGCGGGAAGAAATCGCGGGCGTTGTTGGTATCGGTCTTCCCCTGCCAGTCGCGCAGCACGCCTCGCCCGCCATAGCTCACGAGGTGCACCTGCGCGCCGAGCGCCCGGCCGAGCAGCATGCCGTAGGAACGCGGGGCGTTCGCCATGCGCGGCGTGTTGTCGAGTTCGGGAGGAAGTCGGTCGATCGCCTCGCCGCACGTGATCGAATCGCCGATGAACAGCAGCTTGCGCTCCGGCAGCGGCGGCGGCGCGAGCAACTCGCAACCCGGCGGCAGCTGGAGCCCGTGGAACGACGCCACGCCCTGCCAACTCTCGTTGCGGCGCACCAACTCCACCACCCAGCCGCCCGCCGGCGCCGGACCGGAGGGCAGCGCCACCTCGCTGCGTCCCTGCGGAAGACGGATGACGACCGGCTCCCAGCCGTTGACCGCGAGATTGAATGCGCAGAACGCCGAGCTCGCGCCGAACAGGATTGTCGGCGCCGGCCCGCGGTACGCGAAGCGGATTGTCACTCCGGGAAAGCCGAGCTTCGCCTCGCCCTCGCCCGCGAAGGCCAAGCGGCCCATGTACTGGAGCCGCGGATCCCGCGGCGACACGACGGTAACGGAGGAGCTCATGGCGGGAGAAACAGCAACAGTCGCCGCCGGGACATCGCCCCCGCGACCCGGAGTCAAGAGACTGGCGACGCAGAACACGGCCGGCACAAGAATGCGATGGAGAACCCGGAAAGCCTGCATTCCGCGCAGCCTGTCCGCGGCAGCAAAGCTGGCCAGCCGTTTCCGCGCGGCGGCACAGACGCGCCTCAGCTCCGGAACTTCTCCAAGTACACCAGCGTCACCCGCGCCGAAAGCGGCTC
The DNA here is from genome assembly GCA_023446865.1 of Verrucomicrobiota bacterium. Taxonomy (GTDB): domain Bacteria; phylum Verrucomicrobiota; class Verrucomicrobiia; order Opitutales; family Opitutaceae; genus CAJCBL01. Next base: position 20,891 of record JAEXPL010000043.1, read on the forward strand.
GGTACGGAACGGGCGGTAGCCGAGCTTCGCGTACAGGTGCAGGTTGCGCGCGCTCAGGCTGCCGGTGAAGAGCTCGTAGCGGCCCGCCTCGGGCGTCGCCTCCTCCAGCGCCCGCAGCAGCCGCGCGCCGAGCCCGCGACCCTGCGCCTCCGGATGCACGATCAACCGGCCGACATGGCAGATGTCGCCCTCGAGCCGGCCACGCACCGCCCCGACGATCCGCCCGCCGAGCGTCGCCTTCAGCACAAGCAGCTCGGCCAACGCACGCTCGGTCGCGGCGAGGGGCTCGGTCAGCGGCGGTATGTTCCAGTCGCCGCAGAGCTCGGCCTCGCTGCGGTAGGCCAGGCGTTGGAGTTCATGGATCGCCGCGGCGTCGGTCGGGGCCGCGCGCGCGATCTCGGGGGGCGGGTGCTGGGGTTCAGTGTTCACGTCCTGAGTCAACGGCTCATCAGGCAACAGTTCGGTCGAGAGCCGGTGTCGAGCGGCGAGGGCCAGAATGTCGGTGGAGCAGACAGCGTTGATCCATCATACCGCGGTTGCCCGCGCTCGCTGGGCACTCGTCGCTCGTGCGCTCGACACCCGACTTCGTGACCATGGCTCATCCGGCCCGCGCCGGCAGGTAGTCCTCGCGCACCGGCGCGAACACCTCCAACGCGATCGAGTCCTCAAGAATCGTCGCCTGATGTTCGACCCCGCCGGGGATGCTCCAGCTATCGCCCGGCGCGAGCTCGCGCTCTTCGGTGCCGATGCGCAACCGCAGGCGACCGCTGACGAGATAGCCGGTCTGCTCGTGCGGGTGCGAATGCGCCGACAGCACACTGCCGCCCTTCAGCCGAAACTCCGTCATGAGCATGCGCTCGCCGAAACAGAGCGTGCGGCGTTCTATGCCCGGCAGTGCCGGAGCGAACGGAACCGAATCGTGGCGGGTGAACTGGGGCATCGCATTCATCGCAGGGCGTTGAAACAGAAACCCCACGCCACCGCGATTCCCTTCACCCCTGCCGCCCCATCCTCCCCTCCCGACAGTTTACCTTCACGACCGTGAGCGTAAACTGTCGCTCTTCTCGCTCGACCCAACGGGGACGCCCGCTCCGCTCCGACAGTTTAGGTTCACGACCGTGAGAGTAAACTGTCGCGGCGGGTGCAGGCTCGGTCTCCGCAGGGCTGGCGAGGGATTGAAACAGAGCGCGTCGGGCTGGAGCGCCGGCCCAACCACCGCCAGCCCACACCGACCCGGTCCGTCCTCTGTCCGCCACACCGCGACCTTTGCCTTCTTCGCGCTGCTCTGTTGTCGAATCATGCGCTCCGCCCGCGCGGGCTGCGGCCGAACTGCGCCCGGTACGCGCGGCCGAAGGAGTTCGCGCTGGCGAAACCGCTGGCGCGCGCGACCTCCGCCACGCCGAGCTCGGTCGCGGCCAGCATCGTACGCGCGTGCTCCAACCGCAGCCGCCGCAACAGCGCGCCGGGCGCCTCGCCGTAGCGGGCGCGGAACCCGCGGATGAAATGCTCGCGCGTGATCCCGCATTTCGCCGCCACACCCTTGAGATTGATCGGCGAGCGAAAATGGCTGCGCAAATAGTGAAGCCCGAACTCCACCGGGTCCCGCCCGCGCGCCCCCTGCACCTGCTCGCGGTAGAGCGCGATGAGCAGCCGGTAGATCAGCTCCGACTCGTGGAAACGGTCGCGCAGCCGGCGCCGCTGCACGCCCTCGAACAACTCGTCGAACAGCGCCGCCGCCTCGGACTCCTCGGGCATCCGCACCACCGAGCCGAAGTCGGCCCGGATCCGGTCGAACAGCGCCCGCACTCCCGTGGGCGAGAACGTCATGAAACGTTGGCGATAGGGCTCGGTCGCCCCGGGCGGAAAACCGTAGCTCGTCGGCTCGCGGTGCGTGAACAGCATCGCGTGGCCGGCCGGCACCAGGCGTTCGCCCTGCGTGTCGCGGAAGAAGGCGGCGCCGCCGAGCGTGCGTTGCACGACCAGCCGGTCGGGGTCGCCGCGGGTGGCGTTGTCGTGGCGGTACGAGGCGTCGGTGCGCAGTTCCTCCGCGGCGCCGTGGACGACGGCGAAGGGATCGACGGTTGCGCCGGTGGTGCGTGGCGGCATGGCCGACGAGACATCACCTTTTGCACCGCCGGAATCAACCTTCGACCCTCGCCCGCCCTGCTGTTTCTCCTAAAGTGGCCGGACCCGCCCGCGCCGCGGAATCACTTTTCTCCCCCTCTCTCCTCCCCGCGCCTGCTCATGAAGAAACTCCTCAGCCTCGTCCTCGCCGCCGCGCTGCCGGCGCTGCCCACCCTCGCCCAAAAATTCGAAGGCCTCGCCCTCACGCCCCCGATGGGCTTCAACACCTGGAACACCTTCGCGAGCAACATCAACGAGGTGCTCATCATGGAGACCGCCGAGACCATGGTGAAGAACGGCATGCGCGACGCCGGCTACACCTACATCGTGCTCGACGACTGCTGGGCGCTGAAGGAACGCGACGCCGACGGCAACCTCGTGCCCGATCCCGCCAAGTTCCCCTCCGGCCTGAAGGCCCTCGGCGACTTCCTCCACGCCCGCGGCTTCAAGTTCGGCATCTACGGCTGCGCCGGCGCCAAGACCTGCGGCGGCTACCCGGGCAGCATGGGCCACGAGTACCAGGACGCCCGGCGCTTTGCGTCGTGGGGGGTCGACTACCTCAAGTACGACTGGTGCTCCAGCGGCACCCGCGACGCCCGCGAGGCGTACACCACCATGCGCGACGCCCTCTTCGCCGCGAAACGCCCGGTCGTGTTCAGCATCTGCGAATGGGGCAACAGCAAGCCGTGGGAATGGGCCAAGGACGTCGGCCACCTCTGGCGCACCACCGGCGACATCATGGACTGCTACGACTGCGTGCAACGCTGGGAGCGCGGCTGGAAGGTCATCCTCGACCTCCAATATTCCTCGGTCCAGCCGGCCGACGGCCAGGGCAACGGCATCGGCCAGTACGCCGGCCCCGGCCACTGGAACGACCCCGACATGCTCGAGGTCGGCAACGAGGGGCTCACGGTCGCCGAGTCCCGCGCGCACTTCTCGATGTGGTGCCTGCTTGCCGCCCCGCTCATGGCCGGCAACGACGTGCGCAAGGCCACGCCCGAGATCCTCGCCATCCTCACCGATAAGGAGGCGATCGCCATCGACCAGGATCCCGCCGGCAAGCAAGGCTGGCGCTACCGCGCCGAGCCCGGCCGTGAGATCTGGGTCCGCGAACTCGCCGGCGGCGAGTGGGCGATTGCGCTCCTCAACACCAGCGCCGAGCCCGCCGAGCTCACGGTCCCCTTCGGCCACATGTGGTTCCTCGGCGGCAAATGCGCTGTCCGTGACATCTGGGACAAGAAGGACGCCGGCACGACGGAGACCGAGTTCCGCAAGCACCTCGCCCCGCACGACGTCGCCCTCCTCCGCCTCAAACCGATCAAGTGACTTCCCCCCGGTAACCTCACGGTAACCATACAGCCGGCACGCGGATCCCGCGTGCCGGCCTTTCTTTGACCGGCAACCCGGACCGCATACCGATCACAGGAGAACTCGCGGGTTCATCATGCCGTCGGCACCCGCTCGGCCAGCGGGACCGAGAGACAAAACCGGCTGCCGGATGGCCCCGTCTCCGCCAACGTGAGTTCGCCCTCGATCTGCAATGCGAGAAGTCGCGAGATGGCCAAGCCCAACCCCGTGCCGCCCGGCCGCCCCGAGCACCCCGGCTCGAAGAGGCGGGCCCGCAACGGTTCCGGCACGCCAGCGCCCGAATCGACCACCTCTGCCCGGAGGCACGAGCCCGCCCCCTCCTGCAGCAGGACCCGCACGCTTTGCCCGGCGCCGCTCGCAGCGATGGCATTCTGCACGAGGTTGCTCGTGATCAGACAGACGAGGCTGCCGCGCACATTGTCGACGCGACCGGTGAACCGACACTCCACCTGCAACGCAACCGCCCGGTCCGTAGCCGCACCTTCATTGCGGCGCACGATCAGCTCCGCCAGTTCCGGTCCGGAGAGATCGTAGGCGAGCTCAGTCCGCCGGTCGTTGAGGAAGGCCATGGTCTCCCCGACCAGGGCCTCCATCCGGCAGGTGTACTCCCGCGCGGCACTCCAGTCGGGCGCGCATCCACCCGCACCGACTGCTGCGTGCAGCCCCGCCATCGAGCCCTGCAAGCCGTGCATCAGATGCGAGGTGAGCTGCCCGAGCGCCGAGGCCTTGGCCGAGAGGGTGAGATGCCGCTCCGCCCGGGCCAGGCTCGCGTGGCCCTGCTCGATCGTTCGCCCCGCGCGGCGAAGTCCCACGTACGCCAGGCCGAAGACCCCGGTGATCGCCAGCCAGCCGGCGCCGATGGTCGTCCACGTCTGCCGCGCCATCTGCCGGTCGATCGCCCCGAGTTCCTCGCGGAGCGGACGCGCATCGAAATGGTACCGCACGAATCCGAGCGGCTGCGGCCCCCCCGCCTGGGCGATCGGCAACAACACCTCGAGCACCGGCGCGGCCGGCCCCGCTGCGTCTCCGTCCATCCGCGACAACTGCGGCAGGCGGAAGTCGGGATGGTACCGGCTGATGGGGGCCCCCGAAACCAACCGCAAAAAGTCGCCCATCGGGAGTTCGATGAACGCCTGCCCGGCGGGGATGACTTCCAGGGTGAGCCCGTCGGCATCGAACACCGCCAGCGCCAGCAGGCCCTTCTGGCGCGCGTTCGCCACCAGGGCCTGGACAAAGCGCTGTTTCGGCGGCAGCTGTGCATCGACGCCCAGCGCGAGATCCACCTGGTTCTGCACCAGCGGCGCCAAGACCACCGCCGCACGCTCGATCATGCGCATCCGCACCTCGTCGTGCAGGCCGCGCCGCAGCTGGAGCGCCCCCGCCACCAGCGGCACGGACACCGCCGCCCACAGGCCCACGGTGACCCAGGCCAACTGCCTCGCCGAGAAGCCCCGCGTGTTGGTGTGCTCGGACATGGGCGGATTCAGCGGTAGTACGGCCCCACCAGTGTTTCGACCGCGGCGCTGAAAAGGAGTCGCCGTTGCCCCGGAGACAAACCCGGCTCCAACACCGCGCGCCGGTAGTCCCGGTATCTGTTCCTGATCTCCTGCTGCAGCTGGGCGGCGGCGAACTCCTGCAACAGTTCGTCCACCGGCCGGTCACCACCCGGGAGCGGACTGCTCGGCACCGCCCTCAACGCCTGCAGCAGTGCTTTCCGCTTGGCCACCAGCTCGGTATACCGGCGCGTCTGCGCATCGTGGAACGCCGGCAACGAATCGAGCATCGCCTGGCCCTTGCCCGCCGGCGCGCCCTTCAGGTCCACCTCGATCCGATAGCCCCGCTCGGCCGGCACCACCTCCGCGTGTGCCTGCGGCAATGCCGCCCGGACCTCGGCCAGTTTCACCACGAATGCGCGCTGGGCCTCCACCTTCGCACCAAGATAGTCCGCGATCTGCGGCGCCAGGCTGGCGGGAATGGGAGAAGTCCGCGGCGCGGCCGGGAACGGGCAGTCCACCAACGCAACGCGGATCGCCTCAGCCAGCGTCTCCAGCTGTTCGATCCGTCCCGCCTGGGCATCGCGCAACGCCCGGAAGGCGGCCGCGCGCTCCCGATCGCCGCCCGGCATCGGGGCGAGGACGGCCGCACGCAGCTCGTCCAGCAACGCGCCCTTGAGTGTTCGGTACGCGGCCACGTCCCGGGCGAGCGCCTCGGGCAGCCCGTCCGGCAGCTGGACACGGGAGTTGCTCGGGCTGAAACGGAGCAGCGCCTCGTCCGTTGCGCCATGGACGCGGTCGACGATCTCCATCGCCGCCTCCTGCAACAGGCCCCGCTGTTCCGGCGACAACTCGGAGCTGAAAGCGGCGGCTAGCTGCAGCCCTTCGAGCTGCTCTTGCTCCGGCGTCTTCGGATTCCGATCGGCCCGCTGCACCTCGCGCGCGGCGGCCCAGTCGGCGCCATCCTCGAGCAGCCGCGTGCGGAACAGCTCCAGCCGGATCGCCTCCGCACGGGTCTCCACCTCCTCCACCTCCGCCTGCTGGCTCCGCGCAAACGCCGCCCGCCGCGCGGCCCGTTCCGCCGGCTCCGCCGCCTCCGTCGCGTCGAGTTCGGCGCTCAGGCGAGCCACCGCCTGCAGCTTCACAACGCGGTATTGCTCCAGCATCTCCTCCCGCTTTGCGGACAGCGGCCCGCTGGCCAGTACCAGGCTCAAGGGAGCGAAGAACGGTTCGGCAACAAAAGGCTGGAGGCGCTCCGCCCTCTTGTCGCCCTTTCCCTCGGGCAGGGGAGGCAACGGTTGGTCGAGCACCGGGCCGCGGACGGGAAACCGAAGATTCGCGGCCGCGGCGTTGCGCCAGTCCTGCAGCAGCTTTTCCACCGTGAAATCGTATCCGGGGCTCGCCTTGTTGAGGTTGGGGAACCGCTCCGGGCCCGGAAGGCCGTAATTTCCCGCATACGAGGGCGGCTCCAGAAGTTTTTCCCAGCCGGCGTGCGCTTTGGGTCCGCCCGCGAATCCGAGGAGGACGATGGCCAACAACACGCGCCCACCGCCGGCGCCGTGACCAAAGATTGGGGTATTCATGATGATCCTGTTTCAGGTTTCAGGTTGAGGTTCGCCCCCGCACGGGAGGCGCCTTCCTTTTGCCTGTGGCATGCCAAGTCTCGGAGATAGCCACTACCGATTGAGCTTCCACAGGTTACGCACCAAGCCGTTCCGATCCGCGCCCTTTCCGCGCCACCAGCTTCGGCGAAATCACCCAAGCGGGTGCGTGCTGTTGGGTGTTTACGCACAAGGCTGCGCCGGGGAGCTCGACCCGCCGTTCGCGTCCGCCGCCGTGCTCTCGCTCTGGTGATACCGGATGTAGTCACGGGTCACGCCCAGGCGCCGCGCCGCGGCGGAGACGTTGCCGTCCGTCTCGCGGAGCGCGCGACCGATCAGCTCGGCGATCACGCCGTCGATCGTGAAACCGCTCTCCGGCAGCGACCACGCCGGGTTGAGCCAGACCGGGCCCGCGCCGGCGGGAGCGCGACCGAGCTCAGCGAAGTCCACCGTCTTGCCCTGATTGAAGATGACCGCGCGCTCGATCACGTGAGCGAGCTCGCGGATGTTGCCCCGCCAGGGTTGCGCCCGCAGCCGCGCCTCCCCCTCCGCGCTAATCACCAGCGAGCCCAACCGGTAGCGGCTCGCGAGCCCCGCGAGAAGCTGGCGCGCCAGCAGCACCAGATCCCCGCCACGCTCGCGCAACGGGGGCAGCACGAGACGCAGGAGATTCAGGCGTTGGTAGAGATCCTCGCGGAACAGACCCTGCCGGACCAGCTCGCCCAACGGACAGTTGTTCGCCGCGATCAGGCGCACATCAACCGGCGTCGTCTTCGTGCCGCCGAGGCGGCGGATGCACCCCTCCTCCACCGCGGCCAGCAGCTTCGCCTGGGTCGGCGCCGACAGCGCCCCCACTTCGTCGAGAAACAGCGTGCCGCCGTCCGCCGCCTCGAACAGGCCCACCCGGGCCTGCTTGGCATCGGTGAAGGCGCCGCGCTCGTGTCCGAAAAGCTCGGACTCCGCCAGCAGCTCCGGCAACGCCGCGCAATTGAGCGAGACGAAGGGCTTGTTCGCCCGCGGGCCCCGGCCGTGCACCCAACGGGCGAGCACGCTCTTGCCCGTCCCGGTCTCGCCCTCGATCAGCAGCGGCGGCAGGCGCGTGAGCAGGCGCCGCTCGGCCTCCAGCATCTGCTCCAGCTGCGCGCGCAGCGCCGCCAGGCTCTCGCCGAAGAACAGCTCCGGCTCCCCGCCCGGGCCCGCGCCGCGCTGCTCGTCGCGCCGCGACGCCCGCCGCAGCGTCCGGCACCGCAGGAACGCCAACGGCACCGCCTCCAGCTCGAAGGGTTTGGTCAGATAGTCTCCCGCCCCGAGGCGCATCGCCTCCACCGCCTGCTCGATCCCGCCGTAGGCCGTCATCGCCACGACTCCGGTGTTTTCGGACACGCTGCCGTCGCGCAGCAGCGCCAGCCCCGGCCCGTCGGGCAGGTGCATGTCGACCAGCGCAAAATCGTAGCGCTCCGCGCGCAGGAGGTTCCGGGCCTCGGCCAGAGTGCGCGCGCCGGCCACCTCCGCACCGCGCCTCTCGAGATAGGAGGCAATCCGTCGTCTCAATACGACGTCGTCCTCGACGAGCAGCACGGTCGCGCCGCGTGGGAAACCAGGTTCAGAGGGCGGGGAAGAAGGCCGTTCCACGGACCGAATTGTTCCCGGATTTCTTTTCATGCCCAGTCAAATACCGGCGGCAAACCGCGTGCCTCATCCCGGCGCCGGTCGCGCCGCGCAACCGCCGGGCACCGCGAAGCGACCGCTCGTCACCGGATCATTGCGACCGCGATCGGTAGCGGAGAGAATTCCGGCATGAATCCATCGGAACTCCCCGCCGGCGCCGCCATTCCCGGCGTGCGCCTGCTCGCCACCTGCGCGATCGTCGACCTCGCCCTCGCGCTCGTGCATGTCGCCTGCATCTTCGCCGGCGAGGCCACCGCGCGCTTCTTCACCGCGCCGCGCCCGGTGTTGGAAATGATCCGCACCGGCAGCCCGCTCATCTACCCGGTCGTGCTCGTGATCGTGGCCGTGCTCGGCACGTTCGCGCTCTACGCGTGGTCGGCCGCGGGGCGGATGCGGCGGCTGCCGGGGTTGCGCGGCGGCCTCGTCGCCGTGGGCGTGATCTTCGCCTTGCGCGGGCTGCTGCTGATCCCGCAGGCGGCCGTGATGTTGCGCCACCCGGGAGCCTTCCCGTGGCAGGTGCCGGTGTTCTCGCTCGTGGCGCTCGCCCTCGGCCTCGCCCACCTCGCCGGGGCGCGGCAACGCTGGACCGCCCTGGGCGTGTCGGGGAAGTAACGTGGTCCTTCGCTGAGAGATAGACGCTGGAGCGCAAGGCGGCTGCGCCTTGCGGTGCTCCCGCGGCGGCTCCACGCCAAACCACGGAGTCTCCCAGACCGCCCTGGGCTGCGCGCCGACGCCGCCGTCCGGCGCTGGACAAACCGGCCGGTTCGCACAACTGAATCGCCCATGCACAAAGTGAACACCCGCGACATCGTCGCCGAGCCGTGGACGTCACCGAAGGGCAAGTTCGCCTCGGCCGACCAGGAGATCTCCGTGGCCCTCGGGCGCAAGCCGCTCTCCACCGACCTCAACGAGCGCCACCCCTTCGACGTCGAGATCTGCCGCATCCCGCCGGGCAAGGCCGCGTGTCCGTTCCACTCCCACAGCGCCCAGTGGGAGTTCTACCATGTGCTCTCCGGCCGAGGGCAGGCGCGCGACGCCGCCGGCCTCACGCTCATCGAGCCGGGCGACGCCTTCCTTTTCAGACCGGGCGAGCCCCACCAGCTGATCAACGACGGCACCGACGATCTCGTCGTCTACATCGTGGCCGACAACCCCGTGGGTGAATCGTGCCACTACCCGGAAAGCGACAAATGGATGGTGCGCTCGCCCGAGCGCCGGCTCATCCGCTCCGCGCCCCTCGACTACCTCGACGGCGAGGAGTGAGCGTCGAGCCGGGCACAGCTCGCATGCCGGGTTGCCTCGCCCGCCGTCCACCACCCACAGTCCACCGGCCACCGTCGACCGTCCACTGCTCAACGCCCACCGCATCATGCTCTCCCGCCCGATCCCCGGTTCCTCCGGCGAAGTTCTCACCTGCCTGCCCTCGCCCTACCTGCCGCACGCCGCGACCGGCCTGCTGTACCTGCCGCGCTTCATCGCGAAGATCCGCTACGTGGCCGAGCACGGGAAGCTCCCCGCCAGCTACGCGAAGAACTACAAACGCGGCTGCGACCGCTTCCTCTGCCTGCACCTCGGCGTCGAGCCCGACGCCGTCGAACAAGCCGTGCGCGCGGCCGGTGCGGACGATGCCGAGGTGGATCGGCGCCTGCTCGCGCTTTTCCCGGCCGACGTGCGCGCCACGAAATGGAACCGCGAGTTCGTCCAGAAAGGCATGACACCGGCCGGTCGCGAGTTCCTCCAGCAGGCGCTCACCGCGATGGGCTGCACCGATCGCTGCGACACGATCCTCAGCGTGCCCGACCTGATCGACTTCGACGAAGGCCGCATCGAGTAGGCGCGGCAGGCTCGCCCGCGCCGGAAGGCGGGAGCCGAAGGGCGAGGGCCGCAATGGTCGGAGTGCCGGCACGCGCCGGGAGCCGCCGCCCCGGGCTGTCGACGGCCCGGCCCCCGGGGCGTCGATGCGCCCCTTGCGCGGGGCGGATACTTGACGGGGAAACCGCCGGATGAATACCTTCGCCGCAACCCCGAACACCCCGTCGTTTCCCATGATGTCCCCACACTTCCTCCGTCTCGGCCGTTGCGGCCTGGCCCTCGTCGTTGCCCAGCTCGTCGTCGGCTGCGCCACCTACAAGAACGTCGCGCCGTTTCCCGCGCAGAGCGGCGTCACGACGATCACCGTGCCGGAGAAATCCGAGTTCGGCATGAACGACCGGCCCGTCGGCGGCTACTACGACGAGAAGAGCCGGATCATGGTGACCGGACACCAGAAGGGGATGCTCACGGGCATGCTCTTCGGCGTGGTCGGCGTGCTGGCCACCGATGCGATCAACAAGAGCTCGGCCAAGTCGAAGTACGGCGACAACGCCGCCACCGTGCAGTTCGACCAAGTCGCCGAAGCCCGCGCCGAGATCGACCGCCAACTCGCAACCGGACAGTACGCAGCCTTCGCCGTCGCGGGCAGCAACGACCGCCGCATCGAGATCCACCCCCGCGCGCAGTTCGCCATCGCCAAAGACGGTTCCACCCGCCTCTACGCGCTCTGGAACGTCCGACTGCTCGACAAAGCCGACCAGGTACTCTGGCAGGGCCGCTATTTCGCATCGGCCCATGAGGTGATGCCGCTCAACAACACCGACGGCTGGTTCAGCGGTACCCATTACGCCGACGGACTCCATGAGGCCATGAGCCGTGCCGCCTGGGCGCTGCTCGGCGACGTGGGAGGCGTCTTCAAGGAAGGCCGCACGGTGAAGGTCAAAGGACGCATGGCGTGGCTCAACGAGCCGCTCTTCGAACTGCCGGGGATCGTGCTCACCGAGACCGACGATCATATCGTCGTGCGCCTGCTCGCCGGTGATGCGCTGCTCTGCTCGGGCACCCACGTCTTCCGCAAAGGCGAGGTCACGATCGTCGACGCCAAGGTCAAGGATCCGCGCAAATAGCTTCGGCCGAGGGGTTCGCCCGGCGAGCGCGAAGCCGGCTCGGCAGCAGCTTGGGCAAGCCGAAACTCCGCGATTCCAAACCGGCGTTCCGCGCGGATTTCGGAAAAGGTTCCACTCGGGACGAGAAATATACCCGGCACCGGAACGCAACCGTGCCGGGCACCCCGCGTCTCAGGTAGGCGTATGAACTCCCGCTTTCTTCTCACCCTTGCCTGCGCGGCCGGCCTGGTCGCCGCTACCCCCGCCTCTCTCCATGCCCGCGGCGACGATGCCGCCCGTAACGCCATCATCGGTGGCGTCGCCGGCGCCATCATCGGCGAGCACAACGACCACCACGCCGCCGAGGGTGCCGTGATCGGCATCGCCGCGGGCCTGCTGCTCACCGCGCTCACCGACGACTCCCGCTGCGACTCCCGCGACACCTACTACGGCACCTCCTACTCCCATCACTACTCGGAGCCGGTGGTCGTCGCCCGGCCCCATTGCCCGCCCACGCGGGTGGTGATCGTGCCGCCGAGCCACCACTATGGTCACCGCACGGTCGTGGTTCGGGGGGG